>JABXGY010000429.1 GCA_016550395.1 archaeon
AGTTTAATGCCCTGGTCATACCGCCACGGCGCTGACTCCAGCAACTTCATGAGCACAGCAGTTGACGCAACTAACGCCTCCTAGTCATTCACTCCAACATTAGGCTTACAAATAGAAAAAATCTAGCACATAAAAGAAAGTGGGCGTCCACCATAACCAATCGTACAACACCAGGTGTTTCCAGTACATACACCCAAACATTACCGCAAATGGGTCCCCAGAAAAGAAGAACGCGGTTTTCATTAAAGGCGTATCAATTTTTCCAGCCATTCAACGGGGGTCTGTTTTCTCTTCCAAAACAGATCTTCCCAAATATAATGAACGGCCAGCATTCGATATTCGCCAAATCGGTCTCGGAAAAAGTCTAACAGCCTATCCGTTGAAACTGGTGCATCGACTGGCGTGTCAAAAAAGAGCTTGGAATAGATTTTCTGCTCCCAGGGGGAAATATAATCTAATTCATCTAAATGATGAAACACATCGGAGAGAATATACCCGACTGAGGCAGGACCAATGCCGTAGAGGTCAAGTAACTGGGTCCGTTGCATATCTTTTGATGCCTGCCTTATTATCATCTCATCAATACGATCTTCCACGAAAGCGTCCGTCACTCGTTTAATGGACTTAGCTCGGTACCCCACTTTTAACTCGCGTAATTCCTGTTCCGACACCTGCGCAATCTCCTCCGGAGACCAGAAACAGAACAGAACCTGCCCATCATACGCAAGCCGGGTGCCATAGGTCTCAAACAGTGCTTGCATCATGTTCACCGACCGACGAACCGTCGCATTCTGCAACACTATCGCAATCATCAGGTACTCGTAAAGGGAACTATGATTTAACGGTCGCATCCCCCTCCATCGTCTCAGAAGGTGTTCAAGTAATCTATCTTGTTGAAATCGCTGATAAAATTCGGTTAAATCCAACCACCACTGATACCGATAGGCTACCTCAGCCCAAAACCCCTCAAAAAACTGCGTATCAAGTCGATCCTCTGACCAAACAGACACATCGATTTTTGGCGCATTTACAGTGCCTGCCATTTCAAACTTTAATCCCAACGGCACACCCTGCCATAGCATCGTCTGCCACCGAATACCCGGCTCCCACACATTATCCGCAGACGGAAAATGATCCGGTTTATGAAACGTCGCATCAAAATGAAACGGCAACGAAGGAACCACTACAACCCGACACCGAAATTCAAGCATCGCTACTTCAGTCACAAAGAGACTCCCCTGCTCATATGCATTTGAAAAGACAAAAAGAACGTGGTCGTCCACCCCACCCGATCGTACAACACCCGTGTTTCCGGCAATAAATCCTCTCTCTTTGCCCCCTCCACTCCAATGTGCCTTATTGAACTATTAATGGTCATAAATACGGATTATATGTGTAAACAATATCCGCTATCTCTGGCCATCCCGGGACATCAAAGTGAATAGCTATTAGGTGCGCTGGATCACAAAGAATTTCACCTTTGATTGAGACTATAAGTAAACCGCAAGTAAACAATAGAAAATCATCTGCGTCATCCCAGCCCCAAGGCGGATTCGCGGCATTCGGTTTTCCATCATCGCCACTAAAGGCGTCATCACTACTGAATGGGCATCCCTCACCAATGTCAAAACGTCTATCCCACAATACATCGATGTTAATCAAAGCATAACCTGCTTCGTAGATGTTCGGATGAGCTCCTTGTTGCCGTGGTTCCTCAGCTACATTTGATGGATAATAGACAATGCCCATGTCGAGAGGGAAATTTTCACCATTCCAGTTTTCATCAAATCTTTCAGCATCGAAAATCGGGTATGTATATGCATCTTTTCCTTCCCCAAATACCCCATGTCCCCTAGATTCGACAAACACCTTTAGATGCTCATGGGCATTGAAGAGATTCGCTAGTGGATATGGATCAATAGATGTCCACTCTACGTCACCATCAATATCTTCAGAGTAAAAGATATTCGGTCCAGACCACTCTTCGACACTATTTGACGGGGCCTTTTGCTCATCTATGTACTGCCAAAACGCTGTATGAGCCTCAGTTACCATGCACAGGAATTCCCCCCATTGCACTCCAGCAGTCTTGTTAATTACCACCAATACTCCTTCCATATCATTCTCATGCCAATGGATTGAAGGTAAATTCCAATCTAAGGGGTGATAATCATAATACCCAATGAACCACTGAGTAGCCGTCTCAACGACGGAATAATAGATGTATGCTGGTAAGGGATAACTCTCAATATTATCTGCATTGTTATTCCCCACCCAATCTCCATCATAATCAAAGTTCGTGATATAATCAAAAATTAACCCAAATTCCCCATTAATTTCCGGATATGTATCTTGATACCATACAGGAGCCCAATAATAGGCTAACTCTCGGTGATTCTGCTCAAGAGCTTGATCCTGTACAACTCGGATGACCATCGGTCCCCCTATTATGCCCGCGATGGACAGAACTGCTATGATAATTACTCCAAGAATTTTTTTCCAATGTCGTTGGCAATCAGTTGACAATTGATTTTTCCCTCCAAGACTTCCGATGATTTACATTTTCCTTTCCCTGTTCTATCATGGTTGTTTCAGGCTTTTATCAACTAATTTTAGACGCTCTCCGCTCCGCTCGATAATAATTAGATAGAACATGATTATTGCCCAGGCAAACATAATAACCTGGCCAATATTGTGATACTGGAGAGCAAGAACTTCGTTTGAAGATATGAGATTGAAACCTAATAGAAATGCTACGGTCCCCAAAAAGAGAAAAATAAAACTTACGACTGTTATTGCTCCGAACCACTTTCCGCTTTTCTTCATTCTCGCGGCAAACGCTGATAAACTTACAAGTCTCCGGTCGGGGACTTTCTTAAGCGAATATTGCGGATCACGACTGACCCATTTCATTAGGGCAAGGAGAAAGCCAAAGCAAACATATACTAAGATAATTCCAGCAAAATAGTAGAGTCCATGGGGCAATTCGATTTCTCCTCCCCCTAATACAGCAAGTATTGCCCATTTGATCGCGATGTTATTTGCCCTGGCAAAAAAGCCCTCAAACAAGAAGATCCAGAGTCCGAATACAATGAATACATAAATTACGAAGATGATCAAATAGAAGAGCCAATCACTGTTAATATACACTATCTGGAAGAACCCGCGCCATTCCGCTTTCTTCGGAGGATGGGCCACCTTCGATACATGTCGTAAACGCTTTGCATCGATTTCTTTACGTGTAAGGAAACCGTACACAAATACGCCTAATATGCCTACAGTAATTATTACAAAGATAATTCCCCATCGAACCAAGCTCGGGGAGGACAGACCAAGAAACGCATAAAGTTGTGGATCCGTAAGAGTTCGGCGCCAGATTTCCAACTCTAACACGTAAGCCTGATGAATAAACACCCAAATGCCTGCCCACGCAAACAGGATAAGGAAACACGTTATAACAAAGTACGAATCACTCCACTTAAAAAACCACATAAAATATTCCTTTGGATCGCGTGGAACGCGGGGACGCGCTAAGAGCTCTCGCATAATATAGGTCGCAGCCATAAACAAAAAGATGAGACCCAACGTCGCTAAAATTATGCCTAAATCGTGAACCAATGACGCATTAGCGTACAGAACGCTAGGCTGGATTCCTTCAGGAACTGTGCCAACCCATGTTTCCGCTAAGTATGCTTTAAAATCAGCTTCACTTAGAAAAATCACCTTCAAAAGAATAAGGGCATTATAAGACCACAGCGCAAAGAGCACAGCAATAAGTAACAACGGTAATCCCAGGATTGCTAACACTTTCCCGAAAAATCGCCAATAATCTCGTTTGATCTCCTTCTTGGCGCCTGTTGGTCGGGAATCAAGTTCCTGTCGATTTTTTATTGATGTCATTCTTCTTTCTCTCCAATTACTTTCTTCTCCGAGTAGAATTTCTTTCGATAAGGAAAGTGTTATCCAAGCTGGGTCATGATCACTTCCATCCCCACCATGCCGTTTTCGACGGTCAATCCATGCTTCTTTCTGGCGGCTTTTTAATTTGGAACTAATCCATATTTGATCGTATAATTCATAGTCAGCTGGTTGACCGCGTTTCTTATACCGATGGGTCCACGCGGTAGATGTCGGTGGTGGTGTATCCTTTCTTGCTGGCCGGGTTTCCTGTGGGTTCAACAGGGCGTTTGATAGATTTAGTCCTGGATCTCGGGTAAAGGGCTGCAAACACGGAGAGTGGGGAGAATTATTCATATCTCCTAAAATTATATAGCGACTATCCGGGCGGGTTTCGGCTTTCACGATCTTTGCCACAATCTCTGCTTGCTGCGTACGACGGGTATCGTTTTTCTGTTTGGCTGTAACTGGATCGTCTCTAAAATCCACATAATTGCTTTTCAAATGGTTGTTAAACAGGGTAAACAAAGTCTTTGAACGGGAACGATTAAGAATCTCTACTTGAAGCAGATCCCGTCCAAAAACAAGCTTTTTCGGGTTATTAGGGTGCACCGCATAACGCCACGACGTCACCCCACCAATAGGAAACTTCGAGAGCACACCCACATCAATCAGACGTGTATCATTCCCTTCAATTAACACAACATGTTCATACATTCTATCTAAGTTGTACCGATTGAACATCCGCAACGTGTCAAGATCCTCAGCCTCTTGAATAGCTAACACATCAACATCTATTCTCTTAATACGCTCGGCTATCCAATCAATTTCTTTCGATTTTTTAGCCTTCACCAGTTTTCCCTTATACGTCCGAACGCGCCACGTATCCGTTTCAAGAAACGAATAGGCGACATCACTATCCAGACTCGTCTCTAAATTACGAACCGCCTTAATCTCACCTTGAAAATTAAACCGAGAGAACAGATTGTTCAAATTAAACGTACCAACACTTACATCCACCATTCCGCCCTCCAACATCATCTACAACAATACTTCAATGAGAATACCATCCAGGTAACCATCCCTCCTTAGAAACAGCCATAATTATCTCAAAATCCTAAATAAATGATACCATATATCATATAACCTGGTTAACGCCGAAATACAAAAGCTCAGTTTTCTAGAATATGAGAAAGAAAAATGGGCATTCACCCAGCTGGTGCAACACCAATGTTTCCACTTGATACGCCCGTTTTAAGCATAAGAAATTATGGCAAGCTAATGATGTGAAAGAGTTTGTCTTACCTCAAATAAGAAGAGGCACAATTTTGCTATGGCTCTTAGAATGATTTGAAGAGTTTATATCATATAAGCAGTTTCAAATAGTTCCTTTTTTTTCAAAGAATTTTGATTTAATAATATGATATTGCGGATTTTCCAATCAAATAGTTATCCTCAAAATAGATATATACTGTATTGACAAATACATTGAACAGGAGGGTTTGGTTATTTCCAAAGATGAGTTTAGTGAAGAAGAAAAGGAAATCCTGAATCATCGATTGAAGCGGATGAAACAACGATTTGAATTAATTGAAGAAACTTTTGAGAGTCCAGCTTTTACAAAACAGCTTCAGCGTACATTGGATCCAGAGACGAAAGAAAAAATTGAAGAAGCGATCGAAGAGGAGGAATAGATTCCCTCCCTAATGTGAAAATTAAGTATCTGGTGGTTAATGAAATTGTCAGTTGAACTTGATAAATTAAGCAAAGGGTGTCAATTGAACTTAGCTCAACATTATGATAACAAGATCGAGTCATTCATGAAACCAATGGGTAAGGAAATAGAAAAAGATGCGGTAGCAAAACGAAAGTATGAAAATCGATTAACTTGGATCATGCTGCTTACAAAAACATTGCCACTGTTGACATCGATTATTTCTGTTGTGTTAATTTTTCTCACACAACAAATCCTTACAGCTTTAATTAATCTAATTAATGCCATTCCGCCATTTCTACAGGATGAGATCCAGAAAAAAATCGATTTTCACAATAAACGATTTCAATTGTGTTCAGCCCTTGAGGATACACGTGTGGACATCAAATCCTTTGCTCATCATGGTGGTTTAAAAGGGGATATTCTCAAGGTCTCTCATAATTCATTGGATTCTTTGAAGTCGAAGATAAACACAACCTATGATCTTAACTTTAAACTGAAGACCCTTCCTATGCTTGTGAAGGCTATTTGTCCAGAGATTCGAGGTTAATTCATCCTTCTATTAATCCATTAGCAATAGGCTGATACTGAGGAGTTTCTATTGGCTAGAATAACAAAAGGCAAACTTCATTTTTTTCTTGGAATTTGTTTTTTTACTTGGATGTTGTGTCAATCGGTACTGCTTTTTTTACAGCCAGGTGTCTTCCATACGTTGAATACCAATCCCTCAGTGGCAATGGTAAGGAGTTGTGATAGGACCATCATAGATGGTTTAAAAAATGGGATTCCTTTTCCCCAAATTCCATATTCTCCCATTGCTATTTATGGCGATACTGAATTTCACAATACAGCTAGCTCCGAGAGTTGGTCAGGTGATGGATCGTTTGGTGATCCATATATCATTGAGAATTATTTGATTGACGTAGGTGGAGCGCCCCAATCAGGCATTTATATCAATTCAACTAGTGTCTATTTCATCATCCGTCATTGTATAATCCTAGGAGCTACAACCTCGGGGTATTTTGGTCGCGGAATCCTTCTTGAAAATGTCACCAATGGCCAGCTCATAAACAACACCTGTCAAGATAATCGAATAGGCATTTGCCTAGTAACAACTTCCGAATTGAATACGCTAGCCAACAACACGTGCGTAAACAATTTTGAATCAGGATTACAACTTCTTGATTTTTGTGCTAACAACACCATACACTGGAATTGCTTTGGAAACAATCCCACCAATGTCGTCGATAATTCGACATTTAATTGGTATTATTACAACTACTATTCTGATTATGGAGGTTCCGATGGCAACGCCGATGGCATCGGCGACACTTCTCACCCTATCTTTGGTGATGCAGGCAACCAGGATTTCTATCCTCTGATGTATTGTTCCAAGCCACCCACCTGGGCAATACCTCTCTCCGACCGTATCATAGAGTTTGGCAGCAACTTCGCTTACGACCTAGACGCTACCCACGCTGGTCCCATCACTTGGTCGCTGATCGCCAGTCCGTCTTTCACTATCGATAATACTGGCCTTGTCACGAACGTCATTTCCTTAGCTGTTAACAACTACCCCGTGCAGGTTCGTGTATCCAACATTTATGGAGTCTCCCTTGATGGTAGCTTTGTGGTGACTGTCCAAGACACAACCTCACCTACTTGGGTGACTTCCCCCACCGATCAGATACTGGTATATGC
>JABXGY010000062.1 GCA_016550395.1 archaeon
ATGAGAACAACGGCGGTGCCAATCCAGATCCATTCTTGTGGAATTGGGGTTGTAGGTGATGGTGTGGTAGGTGAGCCTAGGTTATACCCTGCTGCCCAATCCCAATTGAAGATTTGTGTAAAGAAGGTGGCAACACCAGTGTGAGTGATGATAACACCGGCTTCACGGTTTTCGTGTGTGGATTCGTAGCTCCAGTTTATGCTCGATACAAGGACCTTCTGTCCATCAACAATGACCCCCTTGTTGTGGGTCCATCCGAAGAAGGTTTGGTTACTAAATACGACTTCAACTCCATTTGCAAGTAACATTTCACCAACTTCCTGCATTCCAGAACTACGATTATCAAGGATTACTCGACATGTCACACCACGTTGTCTTGCAGCGATTATTGCATCATTGAATTGGTTGGGACCACCATCCCAATCCATCTTTGAATACATTTGCTGCACATACAGCGTAGAAGTTGCAGAGTCGATTAAAGCCTTGATAGCTGAAACATCATTGTCAGGAGATAAGACACACTGGATACTCATCGATCCTGTGAAATCCTGAGATGGAAATGGTGCAGGATATGAGCCTGTATCAATATTAGTACTGAAACTTTCTTCATCATCAGAATCTGGAACATATGGTTCAACATTATCGAGTAGTAAATCATGCATAAAGGTCTCGTAAAAGTAGTTAATCACATCGGGTTGGTTGATAACGACACCCCATTCTCGGTTGCCAGCACTATCAGCTGGAGGGATTCCTGATTTCGCCCAGTTGGCACTTTCTACAACAACAGCTTCACGGTCAAAAATCATGAATTTCGCATGTGTAAATTCAAGATAGGTATCTTCAGAAAAAAAGAGTTGAAGATTAGAGCCAAAAGCAGCATTTTGAGAAAGATTATAGAAGGCACCATAAGTTAAATCACGTTCAGGATAGGAAGCCCATTTCCAGGACACAATAATTTTGATTTCCATAGTTGCATTCCTTGCAAGGGCATTATGAATTTCCTCAATAAGGAACCAGTTGGTAAGAGCATAGACCATGATGAGCATTTCATCTTGTGTATTTTGCATGAGGTCCGTTATGACACCAAAACTGGAATCTGGTGAAGAGAAACAGGTAACGGTGGCTGAACCGGTGTATGTTGATGCGGGTTTGTCTAAGGTTGGTGGTTGTGCTCGAATCGCTATGTTTGTCTTAGATGTGGGTAGGGCAAAGCCCAGAGTCATGAATCCAATGAGTGATACCATCAAGATTTTTTGGAAAAGTGTTAGCCTCATAGGGTAAGCTCCAAAGAGTGAATTATTAAGGTCTACCCATTTTCCTCATATTTAGCTATATAGGCTTGTGCTTTGTCCTAGCAACCGATTTAAAGTCGTATTTCGGGAATATGCGTTTAATTCTGGATATAGAATACCTGAGGATTGACACGATATGTTCTTAAGAAGGTCTTACTCTGCTATTGCCATTAGCCTTCAGCAAGGTGTGAATGATGCGGAAAGAGTTACGATATGAATTCATTGCGGTTCCAGCCGCTCAGAAAGCATTCAAATGCTTGTGTGATCGGTTAAGCATTCAACCACGCCAGGAGGATATGAGCGGAGGATTAATTGCACGAAGTGCGGATCGGGCGTTTGTTGCCCGATTACTTACTGAAAAAACAGCTCGAGGAACTACTAGGATTGAAGTCGAAATTCGTCTTGCTACTGAAGAGCAGATGGCCGCCGTTGTTGCTTGCTTTGGAGAACCGGAAAAAGAGCGTAAAATTGCACCAAGTGCTAAAAGCTTCGCAAAGATCATAGTTGAAACCGAACTAACGGATGACCGGGATGCTTTCATTGCTGAAGTCTGTGGGAAATTAGAAATTCCACCTGATCGATTTGGCAGTTACCGTGCAATGGTGTTATCCACTTCTAAGACTCCAGGTGTCCCAGAGGTCGTTAAACAAGCAGCAGAGAAACTCCAGGCGCTTTAACTTGGAGTTCCTATTAG
Source organism: archaeon (assembly GCA_016550395.1). GTDB lineage: Archaea > Asgardarchaeota > Hermodarchaeia > Hermodarchaeales > Hermodarchaeaceae > Hermodarchaeum. The sequence goes on from JABXGY010000062.1 coordinate 1,987, forward strand.
AAGGGGATTATCCATATCTAAGCTCATGGGTATCAGATTCGCGACCACACACCGGGCATTTGTACTTCTTTTTCTTGAAAACACAGTTCCGATGGAATGAGGAATTACAATTAGAACATTTGATGGGTGTTTTCACAAGTTTTCCGCAAGCCTGGCAGACATCTTCGGAGCTCATATCATCACTGTCCTGATAGACTAAACACTACGAACTTCATCATTAAACGTTTCTCTTGGCGAAGAAAGGAGATGAGAAAGGTTATGGAAACCTTATACTCCTCTTTCTTTTATGTAGGGAACCCCAATAGCCTTGGGTGGAACGGATCTGCGAATAATACCAAGTGCGATAATGACCCCGAGATAAGGAATCATGCGTAACCACAAATTAAAGGGATAGAGGAATCCTAATGCAGGTGTCACTTGGATCGCAATTTTGAGACCATCGAGAAACCCGAAGAATAGCCCGGCTATTAGGACACCAAAGGGTGTCCAATTCCCAAAGATCAAGGCTGCCAGGGCGATGAAGCCACGACCAGCAACCATGTTCCTGCTAAAGGATGAGCCAAATCCGATTGATAGATAAGCTCCAGCAAGGCCTGCGAGACACCCACTGAGGATAACAGCGATCATTCGAACAGTTTCAACATTGACGCCTGCTGAATCAAGAGTGCTTGGATCTTCACCAGCTGCTCGGAGTCTTAACCCAAATGAAGTGCGGTAAAGGACGAACCAGCAGATGGGAATTAAGGCAAACATTATGTAAACAAGCGGGGATTGACTGCCGAACATGGGACCAAGAATTGGAACACCGAGAAGCGGGGGAATCACAATTTCCGGAATAGGAATTACTGGATCAGAGACTCCTTTTTGTCCCCAAACAACCCAAAGCATTACAGTTGTGAATCCAGCTGCGAAGATGATGATTCCTGTACCACTGACAATCTGGTTTCCTTTCAGTTTCACACTGACTAGGCCGTGGATGAGTCCCATTAGCCCTCCTACGATTATTGCGTAAAAAATGCCAATCCATGGATTACCAGTAAAGTAACTACCAACAGCGCCCATGAGGGCCCCCATTAGCATCATCCCCTCTAATGCGATGTTGACTACACCAGATCTTTCAGAAAACATCCCACCTAACGCTGCTAAAATCAAAGGTGTCGCAGCAATCAGTGTTGTGTAACCAATGATACCAACAAGCAGTAAGATATCGATTTGACCAGCCTGCATTAGATTACACCTCCCACGACTACACCTTTCCATCGCATTAGGTAGAATGAAGCAAGAGATACTGCTATACCTATGATTCCAACTACTCCTAAGGGAATACGCCAATTATTCCATTGTATTAGAAATGGAGTTGGTGAAATGCCAAGCGACGTAAAAATCGGACCTAGACCAGAAAGCATCAGGGGGGTGGCAATAACGATGATGGGTAATGCAATCGCAACAACGAGGGTTAGAATAGTACCCCACATGTTCCCTCTCATCAAACTAATGAACGCAGCAAGCCCGATTATACCTAAAATAAAGATGAATATTAAATCTACTGCAATTAGTGAGGCGACCAAAGGTAATCCAAGAATTAACGATTGAGTGGCAAGGCTTGTAAGTAAGAGTAATTGTGTTGTTCCAATGCCAAATGCAGCGAATCCGATTATTAATCCCATAACTGTGGTGAGGAAAATTGGGGTTGCTTTTTTCCAATCCGCTTCAATCCATTGAGCATAGATATTCCCTTTATCAGCAAGCCAGATGATGAGCCTCGGAGCTGCAACAAAGAGAATTATTAGACCTTGAATGACTCCAATCATTTCAATAGGAACCTGAGCCGTAACTTGCATTGAGATGCTTCCAGCTCGAAGTAGTCCTAAAAAGAGGGCACCAAATAAGACGCCCCACGGACTGTTATTGCCTAAAACGGCGACAGTAATTCCGTCGAATCCATAGCCCGGCGAAAATCCAGCAACGAACCGCCCGAAAGTACCTAACACTTCACTCGCTCCAGCTAAACCCGCAATGCCTCCACTAATACCCAAGCTAAGAGCAAGCGTCCTTTTTGAATTGATTCCTGCAGTTTCTGCAGCTGTTGGATTAAACCCCACGGCTCGCATTTCGAATCCAAGTACAGTTTTGTTAAGAAAATAAGCAACAGCTAAGATTGTAAGAAGAGCTAAAATAAAACCCATATGCACAAAATTACTCGTTAAAAGCTTTGGAAGTGCTGCGGTAGGCAAAATGGGATATGTTTGAGGAAATGGGTTGACAGGCGTTAGATCCATAAGTGGTCCTGAAGCAAGCCATTGCGTAATGATGATGGCAATATAATTCAACATAATAGTGGTCACAACTTCATGTGCCCCTCGGTACGCTTTGAGAAGCCCAGCAATTAATCCCCATAAACCACCCGCGATTGCCGCCACAAGAATAGCAACGATTGGGTGAATTACAATCGGTAGGGCAATATAAGCCCCAATTACTGCAGCCACCATAGCCCCAATATGGAGTTGTCCTTCGGCTCCAATATTAAACAGACCAGTTTTGAAGGCTAGCGCAACCGCTAAACCTGTAAAAATTAGGGGCGTTGCTCGCCATAAAATCTGATCAGGATTCGAAAGAGCCCCTCTTAACAGATTGAAATAAGCAGAAAAGGGATCAAATCCCAGTGCTAGCATTAGTAAACCAGCGATAACAAGCGCAAGAAGTATTGAACCAATAGCCCAGGCTAATTGTTGCAGAAATCCACTTACTAATCGATCACGGGAGGCTTGTACATCCTCTTTTAGAAGATCGTGAGGTAAATCATTTGATTTATTTTTGGTCATGAATCTCAGTTCTCCCTTTCAGAATTCACTTGTTGTCCTGCCATAAGTAAACCAAGCTCTTGTTCGTTGGTTTTAGCAGGATCTCGTATTGCAGCGATTTGACCTTCAAAAAGCACAGCTATGCGGTCTGAAACACTTTGAACCTCGTCTAAATCAGCAGAAACTAGGAGTATCCCCACTCCTTCATCCCGCATTCGCACGAGAACTTTATGAATATATTCTGTTGCTCCCACATCGAGACCACGTGTTGGATGGGATGCAACAAGAACTTTTGGATTAAATCCTAGAATTCGGGCAACAACGATTTTTTGTTGATTCCCCCCTGATAGTGTTCTAGCTGGTTCTTCTAAATTTGTCATTCGAATATCAAATTCTTTGACCTGTTCTCCTGAATACTGAACAATTTCAGGTTCATTAAGAAATGAGTGAGGGATTGGAGAGGGAATTGAAACTGAAGCAAGTCTTGGTCCAAACAAGGTGGGAGGAAATGGTTGAAATCGGTTTGAAGAAAAGGGGTCTCGATAATGACCACCTAAGATTAGATTCTCTTTTATTGAGAAGTCTAGAATCAAACCCCGTTGGTGCCTATCCTGTGGGATAAATCCAACTCCAGTTTTTTGGATATATCGTGGGCTCTTATTCGTAATATTTTGCTCCTCAACCCAAACTTCACCATCTTCAATTTTGCGTAATCCAGTGATAGCCTGGACTAATTCAATTTGACCATTCCCTTCAACGCCTGCAATTCCAAGAATCTCACCTTCTTTAACCTCTAAAGATATGCCTTTAACAGCCTCTAAGCCTCTATCATCTTTAACATGGAGATTTCTTATCGATAAAATCGGATTTCCTGGTTTTGCTACAGTTTTCGCTACGCGAAAGACAACAGGTCGTCCGACCATCATCTCAGCAAGAGCTTCAACTGAGGTTTCTTTCTTCTGCACTGTTCCTATTAGAGACCCATCTCGGAGAACGCTAATACGATCAGCGAGTGCCATGGGTTCACGCAGTTTATGGGTAATGAGAATGATTGTCTTTCCAGCCTCTCGGAAAGTTTGAAGAGTCTCAAAAAGTTCATCGACTTCTTGTGGGGTTAGGACAGCAGTGGGCTCATCGAGAATCAGGATGTCCGCCTTTCGATACAAGAGTTTTATAATTTCAACCCTTTGTCGTAGCCCCACAGAAAGATCCTGAATTTTCGCTTTTGGATCAATGTATAGTCTATTTTCTTCACCAATACGACGAATTTCTTCTTCTGCAGATTTGAAGTTCATGGGTTGAACTCGATCTATTCCTCCTAACACAGATTGTCCAGCGCGACGGAAAAACCCTTTAGTAGAACTTTCCAACTCCTTCCGTTTTTCGATTCGCTCGCTGAGAGTAACATAAAGGGGTTCTGTGCCAAGAATTACGTTTTCTGTTACTGTTAAGGTGGGAATGAGCTTGAAATGTTGGTGAACCATGCCGATTCCAAGACGAATTGCATCTGCTGGTGACTTGAAATGAACCTCTTCACCCCGAATTTTAATTCGTCCTGTGTTCATTGATAACATGCCATACAGAATGTTCATGAGAGTTGTTTTTCCTGCACCATTTTCGCCTAAAAGCCCATGAACCTCTCCATCAGCTATACGAAGGGTAATATCACGGTTTGCCTGTACGCCACCAGGAAAAGTTTTGTTAATATTCTCAAGTTCTATTACGTAAATAGGCTAAACCTCCAAGACATTGTCAAATAATCCGAAACACGCCAGATAGTGGTGTTCTCGGATAAAACTTCTATTTAACATAATTGGCACACGCAAAAAAAATAATAAAAAAAATGAAAAAGGGGGCTTCAAAAAAGCCACCCTACTACTTAACCCACTCATAGCTTGTTGGTGGATCTAGAACACCATTGATGATATCTAGTTTCAGTTGCTCAACTGCAGCTTTCGCAGCGGTAGAAAGTTGAAGCAAAGCTGGATTTTCTTCGTAGTCATGACCACCATTTGTCAAGTTAAACTTGTTAATCCCTGGCGTCCATGTGGCTCCTTCCTGTGTGGCATCCCGTATTATGTTATAGGCTGCCACCTGGACATTTTTCAGGGCTGTTGTTAAACAGAGTGTTGGTGGTGCTGGATTATCAGGATCAGCAGTTCCAAGGTACATCTGAGGTGAGTCCACACCAACGACCCAAATGGGACCTAAAGTGTCATTGTTATCTTTGGCACTGGCAAATACCCCAAGACCTGATCGTCCTGCGGCAGCAAAGATGATATCCACGTTGGATCCATACATTCCATCAGCGAGAAGTTGAGCTCCCGCAATGTCCGTGAAACCAGCGGGGGTATCTGCGACATAGGCTACAGATACGTTATCACCACCAGCAGCCACAGTGATACCGAGTTCTGGTCGAGTGATATTAGCTCCCCAGAAGAAGCCTGCAGCAAATTTCCAAAGGAGTGGAATTCCACTCATTCCACCGATATACCCAAGTATGCCAGTTTGAGTATACATTCCTGCAATAGCACCGGCGAGCGCTCCCGCTTCTTCTTCATCGAAGAGTAGAGAGGCTACGTTGGGATAGATTGTTTCGTTAATATATTCGTCGACGATAGCAAACTTCTGTGCTGGGAATTGTCCTGCCACATTTTGCATGGCAGTTACTTGTGTGAACCCAACTCCGATTATGAGCTTATATGGTGTCAA
>JABXGY010000063.1 GCA_016550395.1 archaeon
ATCTTATCAATGGACTTCCATAATTTTTCTACATCGACACTCATTATCACACCAGAATCTCTATCAGGTCTTGGCGGAGGCGTAACTCTCAAATCTCTTTTTGGTATTCGACTAGTCATACTACATACCACCACCATTTCCTGAAGACTTCTTTGAAATTGGAACTGATTGAAGTGGTCTCTCAATACAAAATTTTTCTACATCGGATAATCGTCCCGCAAATGATTGTTGAAATTTATGAATAATGTTCATATCTTGAATAAGAACTTCCATTCTTTTTTCCATATTACATATTCGTTTATCTATATCCACAATCCTGTCATGAATTCTTGAAAGAAGTTCAAGCTCAATCTCTCTTATATTATGCTTATTGGTATCTGATAATTCGTCGGACATAAAACTTCAAATTTCATTATTGCTTATCGGCAAAAACAACAGCCACTGCTTCAGCAATATCTTGACCAAAATTCTGACGAGCACCATATGGAAGTTCTATTTGTACACCGCCACCTCCATCCGTCAACCAATTAACAAAATTATCAGGGGACACACCAGCATATGGCCCAGTGCTCACAATTGTTACTTCATAATTCTCTCCAATAACATCCTCAATGGCTTCTTTTATTTCCGTCTTGAGTGCTGTTGATGCAGCCCCTCCAATTGCAATATCCGCTTCACCATAACCATGAAAACTGACTGCATACCCAAACTCACGATCTCCAATCTGATCGAGGTAGGGAAAGCTCAACCGAGATATATCGGTACTAGTAATATGCCAAGCATCAAATGCACCGATTTCATCCTGATGGCCAATACATCGCCAACAACTTGCAGACTTCGATAAAGCCACCATTTTGTCGTAACACCACTTGGCCATCTCGTCAGTATAATTTTCAATCATACCACCATGTGGTGCACAAATAACTAACTCATCATGTAAAGTATCTGTCTCATCGAGTAGTTCACCAAACTCGTCATTCGAGTTGAGCCAAGTATTGTCTTTTCCATGTAGAACAACTTGGTCACAACCCTCAAGATAAGCATCAAAACTATCCGTCTGGTCGAACCTCTGTCTACCGGTTAGACGCATCCGAATGTCATTATCGTCCGATCCATCCTGGTAGAAGGAATAAACCGTAGCACAGCCATACTTCGCGGTATCGTTCTTTACTTTAATACGCACCTGCTGACCGACCTCAACATCATTATCATCGGCCAACTCTGGGTCCATCGTGCAATTTTCTTCAGTGAGATACTCGAGCATTTCACTTTTCGCTTTGAGTACATCAATTTCTACCGACATCTCTACTCCTCCTCGGTAATGAGTTTTCTAGCTTGAGGGCATGCGTCGTCATGTCCTCTTTCGGGATCGCTACAGGTGCACAGACGATCTATGACAGTCTCTATGTCGTCGAGCCGTTCTCTTTCAATGGTCTCCAGCCGAGATGCTATCTCAGTGAGGAGACTCTTCACCTCTTTGTAATCCAACGAGGTTCTGCTTCGTATCCAACTACTCAGCTCCGACCTTTTCATTGTCCCGCCTGACCGGCAAAAGCCCACCCGGTGTAATGCAACTCAATCTGATGGACATGGAGTGAAAGCGTGGTAGTGTCATCGGCGTGGTCACCGTCCCGAAGCAGGTACATCGCCATCATGTCATCGGAAACATCAAAAGTAGATGACCCCAACGTGAAGTCGATATCAAACAGAGTGTCTCCACCCTCACCATTGAGGTCTACAGTCTGTGCTGAAATGTTCGGGTAGGATGAGGGCAACGAGTCTCCGTCTGCCAAAGTTTGCCAACGCAACTCCATCCTCATGTCCGCGCTAGTCGGATTGGACGTGGAGCAGCGTAGCTTGAGGGTCATATCCCCACTGGCATAGTTCTTTGGCGGCTTGAAGTTCCACCGTATGCGACTCTCCCCAACGTCATCGAGAAGAATCGAAGCAATGGTATTATTCGAGCTCGAACTAGCATTTCCGCCTGTGAGACCGCCAGACAGTGGAAAACCGATGACACAGGTAGTCTTCTCCAAGACAGTGTCGCCCAGCACTGTCATCTTGCCGTCGTGATGCCACTCAATAGTTTTGTCCGCCTCGGAACCGCCATCTCGGAGCTGGATTCGCGCCTTGCTGTGGAGTGTGGCCGCCGCTGGATTATCCCAACGAAAGTGCAAGGAACCCACATCCCGGAGCGTTCCACCTGCATCGTCCAAAGCAAGATAAATGCCAGTGCCGAACCCAGCCGCTGCAACGCCAGATGTGCGCCGCGCAAGACGTAGAAGGCTTGTCACTGTTGACTGGTCACTCGTCAGCTCTTTGATAGTGGCAGCCTTCGAGCTGGAGACCGTGCCAGTGCCAACCACCAAGCCACCAGACAGGTCCTCACTCGGTTCGGCGCCAGACGCGGTCAGTCCCGTATCGTCCAACTGGAGAAGCGTTGTCTCCTTCAGTTTGCCAGTTGAACTTGGAGTTCCATCAGACAGAGAGCGGTACACTGCGTACTTTATTGCACCCTCTACGGCATCCCAAGAGATACGATTGAAGTTTGTGAAACTGAGTACAGCGTTTCCGTTTGAGACCAAAGTCTCGCTCGAAGCCAGGCTCTCACCAGTATCGGAAAACGCGGATACCTTGTACTCGTAGTCGGTCGAACCTGTTGTTCCTTGCGCCACACACGTGGGGGCACTTGGGGTATCCAAAGGCTCGATAATCAGGCCACCGCCAACTCGGAGGGTCGCAGCGCCCGGAATTCCCTCGTGGTCGGTGTAGACGGTGTCAATGATCGTCTTTTCACTAGAGGTCGGTTCAGTGTCGAATACCATGGAGCACGTATCCGTCTCTCCATCAGTGCTCACGTATTCAATGATGGCAGTTTTTCCGCCGCCGCTAACAAATCCCTCATCCTCCAGCTCTGTTTTCAAAACAGAAGGAACAACTGACTTTGTCCCGATTGTCTTGTCATATGAATACGACACTAGGAAACCCTCCACAACGCAACTCTAGCCCGCCGTATATAGGCCGTGTCACCGGCACCAACATCGCGATAATCGAGGTCAATATCGTGTGAAGCTGCTGATAGAGTCTGCTCATCCCAGCCCGATACAGACCGCCACTGGGAGTCATTGTATTGCCCCTTACACTCGATAATGCCCTCGGTCATAGTGGTGGTGTCATCGAGTTGTACGCGGAAACCAAACTGCTTATCATCCCCACCCATAGCGTGCTCAAAAAACCACTCTATCCGGTAAGTTCCACCAGCAAGAATTGTCGTCGTGAGCGGGACCTTTTCTTGGTAAGTATCGGAAGTAGTAGAACTCTCCGAATCCGACCTATTTGACTGGTACTCATTACCGAAAACAACGCCGGTCAGAAGTGAATCCCAATACGTAGCGTTCGGTGGCTCCTGATTCGTATGACTTGACGTGCAGTAGTAAGCTGCACCGTCATTGAAGACACAGTCGCCTTCGTTGTAGGTGGTCCCCGAACTCCACTGACCCAACCAGTTGAACCCGCGAGCAAGCTGCAACCAGTAAGTGGAGTTTGGTGGTTCCTGCCCACTGTGAGACGGACTGTAAATACAGAGCCACGAGTGCATGTCATGCGCCACCACGTCACCTGGGTAGTACGTCGTGGAACCGCTCCAATCGCCAGAGGGGCGCATCCCCTGGGTCATCAGCTCCCAGTAAGTTGGACTACTTACTGGAGGATTGTTTGTTGTTGTGGCAATACAAACGTAGGTACTACCCTGATAAAACACTGCTTCATTGGTGTAATATGTTGTACTCGACGACCAAGTTCCTTCCCATGTAATGTCACCATCTGCACCAGTAGGCCCTTGATCTCCTTGTGCACCTGTTTTTCCAGCGAGACGTACAATTGCGAAGATAATATCTTCGGCTGTGATAGTCCCTACGCTCGCGTCATCTGTTCGCCTGAGATTGATTTCGATGTAGTCATCTGCAGCCAAAGTGATTGGAAAAACAGTGGATAAATGACCACCATAGAAATTTGACGTTGACCCTGAATAGTGCCAAACATCATGGACATTTGAGTATGTTACAGCCGTGCCATTCTTTGAAAACCGAAGCTCTCCACCGGAGTTGAAACTTGCTGTATGAACACCATCAAAAGAAGCAACAGCTATTAAAGCGTACATTCCTGCTTCTTTTACCGTGATTCTGGTAGAGGCGGTGGCTGTCCACTCGATAATGTCAGAATCGTTCTCTTCGAGTTGCGTATCAAATGTAGGTGTTCCCCATGACCCTCCAGAAGGAACTGTATATGCAGATGTTCTCGTGATCGAAACAACGGACAAGTCACTCGCATCTAAAAGCGCCAGCACTTCCTGGATGTTCGTTGTTTTCGGTTCATAATTATCGTCCGCATCATTGATGAGCAGAAGATCGAGAACATTAGGCGTTGAAATTTCTGTATACTGATGAAAGTTCGGAACATCTTCTGAATGTCCAATTGAATGAACAAGCACACATCCAACCGAAGCATCAGACCGAAGAACCGTAGCTACTGCTTGAACATAAGCACCTTTTGTGTCCGATGGTCTCGTGCTGGTGAGCTGCCCCGCCGTCACGTCCACATAGAGCACGTCACCCACAGACCACAACGATGTGTCAATACCCATCAGAGTGCCGTGAGTGATTACTCGTTTCGCGGTACTAGTATCGAGTTGCTCATATGCCAAACCGACACAAGGCATTTTCGCAGCAATATCAGCTTCTGCCGACTCCACCCGATAGTCAGATGAGTAGTCGTAGGCGTAGACTGGCGTGCCCTTGGCAATAGTCCCGGCAAGAGCTTTCAGAGCCAGAAAGCCGACTTTTTGATTGTCGATAGAACCCCACTCGACACCGCCGGAACCGTCCGGTTTTAAGAAATAGTCCTCGTTCGTCTCCGTCGAAGTGTGAGAGCTGCTTGTAACCTCGTGCGTCCCATCATGCACATGATCTTTACGGACCAAGTCTGTGGAGGAGCCCTCGGCGTTTGCAGTGCCTATTGAGGATGGTGCTCCAACAGGTACACCATGTTGGTGATCATTCCGGACAAAGTTTGTACCAGACCCGGCAGCGGCTGTGTCACCAGCCCCCAAGTTCGCAGGAGCGGCGGCCGGAACACCATGTTGGTGATCATTCCGGACAAAAGAAGTACCAACCCCCTCGGCTGCTGTGTCACCAACAGCCAAATCATCCGGTGCCGCTGCCGGTGCTCCATGCTGGTGGTCATTACGGACAAAGCTTGTGCCAGATCCGATAGCTGCCGACCCGCCAGCAGAGAGATTTCCTGGAGCGGCTGCGGGTACCCCGTGCTGATGGTCATTGCGGACAAACGATGTGCCCACCCCAACAGATGCAGTATCGCCTACGGCAAGGTCGTCGGGCGATACTGCCGGAACACCGTGCTGGTGGTCACTCCGCACGAGATTGGTGGCAGAACCGACAGCAGCGGTGTCTCCCACTGCAAGGTCATCAGGAGCCGCAACAGGGACACCATGTTGGTGATCCTGTCGAACGAACGCATTGGCTGAGCCCTCTGCTGACGAGTCGCCCGCTGCCAGGTCATCAGGAGAGCCGACAACGAGCCCATCGCTGTCGTCCGGTCGATGGGTGGTAGCATGAGCTGAGAGCGAAGTGAGCATGTGCACGCCAAGACGCGGGTCACCATCCCCGAAATCTTTGACAGTGGCCTGTGTGCCATCCACATCCGCGATAATTTTATTTGGATTATCACTGCTCATGAAAACGTCCTTGTGATAGAGTCATATGTAAGAGCACCACCAGTGTATGCATAAGTATCTGTCGCTGTCACAAGTACGGTACTACCATCTGTATCATACACTTTCCACACAATCGTACTTGGAGTTTTATTGGAATTTCTATTAATTGTTTTCTCCACAATTTTTTTACTTTTACTACTTGATTCCCACCAAATATATCCATGATCCCATGGACCAGAACCAGACTTAGGTTCTCGATATGGAGACGTTGAAAATTCATCCCATGGTCCCCCATGTTCAGCAAGATGAATCAGATGCCTAATTACTTTATGATCAATATCAGAAAACCTTGGATCGAAAACACCATCATCATCTTGCATCCGAAATGCGCCACTAACATAACGCATATAACCATCACCGGAAGGGTCTGATGATTGCTCCTCAAATCGTATTTCCTCTTCGTAAAGAGGACCATCTCGTGAATCAGGTGTTCTTGGCATTTGTCTTTTTCTTAACTACTTTTTTCTTCTTGGCAGGTGCAGCTTTTCTCACCCTCTTCGACTTCTTCTCTTCTTCCTTCTTCGCAACTTTTCTCTTCGCTTTCATAGGAGGTCCAGGATGTGTACCTACTGCTCTCGGTGCCGGCCTTCCATTATTTAAATCATCTTCTTTGTAAAACTGATTCTCATCCACTTTCAACTTCCCGGACTCTATTCCCTTCGCTACCGTCATTATTCTTGCACGATCATTATTTACAGATTTAGTAATACCCTCCACTGCAATTTCTAATCCTCTCACTTCACCTTCAGACCGAACAATTGAATCAAACGCGGCACCAGAAAGGTCGTGAAATTTTTTACTTACCTTCATTAAATTTTCAACTATAAATTTTCCAATATTCATATGGTCAGATAAATCAAGATTAATTTTCCCACCAACAAAATCATTTCTAATTGATTGTGTGGTCTTATTCAAAAGTTCTTCTGCTTCCTGAAACGCTTTATGAGCACCTTGGTAGCGATAAATATTGTGACGACTTCTCTCACATCGCTTCTCTATGTCACTAACAAACGATTCCGCCACAGTAATTTTCAATGCAGACTTCTCAATTCCCATTTATCACTCCCAAAGTTACTCGTTTGATTGTCTAACGGTTAGACACTACGCATCAGGTTGACCCCAAACAACCATATTGATGTTGTCTGGGTTTGTACCACCTCTATATTTCAAATCATACTCACAATAAAATGCTCCATCTCCCTGTTCCGACGCAACAGCAGATGGATAGACATCATTATTTGCAGCGGCATCTGCACCAGGACGTTGCTTCACACCATTGATAAAGATTTCAACTGCCGACACAAACGTCAATCCCTTGTATGACGGAAGTTGATTATCAAGATTCGGCGAACCACCAGCCCCTGTGAGAAGTGTATTCGCCGAAACATTTGCGTTTACCGCAGCCCAATCGGTTTGGCGTTCCGTGTCCTGTTTCGCTTGCACCATTGCATTGAGCAACGAGACTTCACCAAACTCAGCTTCAAAATCATCCCATTCAGTAGATGTATCAGAAAGAAGAATGCCATTGCGCGACCAACCTGCTGATTCATTCCCATCGGACAAAATGAGTTCGGCAGTTGCTTGAACTTCCAAATCACCAGCAGTAGACTCGATTACACCATCATTAATACCAATATCAATCGGTCGAGTACCACCACTACGAGCAGAAATACCAGCATTAAAATCCACATCAACTGCGTCGTTGTCGTAAAGATCAACATCCGACCCAATGTGAATTTCACTTGTAGACGCACCAGAACCTTCAATGACTGCAAAAAGTCTCGCTTCTGCATCATCTCGAATCTCCCAATAGAGACCGGCCCCCTCGAGATCGAGAACAGAATTCGTTGTAACATCAACAGGGGTTGCTCCCTGATTTGTATAAGCAACTTGCCGAGTGACTGTTGCAGCACCTGGTACATCAATAATCGCGCCACGTAGAAAATCCTGCTCTGTCAAATCATCCAATGCTTTGCGCTCATTGAAAGCAAGATTCACTGTCTTTGATTCAATTGCAGCTACATTACATGCGATCAAATCATTGCCAGTTGCATTAACTTTCACAAACGAAATCTGAACACGATCCGGTGTTGTTGTGAGAATCGTATCGCCATCGGCAAGTCCTGACTCACCTTGAATCAATCCCCAAATACGATCTGACCCATCAAGAATAGGATCTCGAGTTGAACCATCAACAACTTCAACCATATTCTTCGGATTAATTGCAGATGAACCAGCTACTTCTGCAAGGTCATGAGTTCCAAATGTTCCGCCATGAGACGCTACAACTGTACCAAGAGTTGTTACCACACCAACTGCAGCGGTTGTGTTTGGGGGAAGTTCTCCAGCACCAAGAATGACATAATTCTGTGTTGCCGGTACAGAAATATCCGCAATAGAAACTGCAGACACAAGAACACGCTTACGTTCAAGTGACCACAAATCATCGTTCAAATCGTCGATACCGCGAGGTCCCTCGCCCTCACCGGTAAATACAGTTGGTGTTTTCAGTACATCAAACCAATTCCCAGTTACTTGTCTATTCTTGTAATAGAGAAACAACGACCGAATATTATTAACGTCGTCCTGAAGATCTATCGTATTTGTTTCAAACGCTGCTTCAGTCGGTGTGATTGTATCGTCATATACTTCAGATGCGTGAACTTGCTCGTCTTGTCTTACCATCGTGCGTGGCATTGCATACTCCCTTTCCCCAATTGGTTGATTGCACTTACCGAAATTGCACGAATAGGTAATACAAGTATATCATTACAAATTTTACATCACAAGCATATGTAATTATGAATATTTTTGTTTAGACATTCCCCTTCTTATACCCTCAAATATTGAGAAATCTGAATTCGCATACTCTACTGATAAAGCTTTCGCTCTTTCACTTGAAATATTAAATACCCATTCACCATCACGACCATTACGAGTCACTCGATATTCAATTAACTTACATCCTTCAAATCGAAAATATGCAGCTAATGATACATCTCTTGTTGCAAACGTTTCTTTATTTGCTTCTGTACTCATCGAAAACCTCCCGACTCATCTAAATCGAATACTATTCTATTATCTGAATAGTATAGCGTAGCTCTAAGAGATATGCGACCACTACGCATACAAAAACGCTCTCCCTTTATAATCTCTCCTTTCTTAACTATTTCCAACCACATTATAAATGAACCATTCCTATTCAAAGGCAAATCAACACGTCGACCATTCTCATCGAGAATTGCTACACGCCTTATTTGCCTTTGAAAGGAACGATTATCGAGACTAAGAAGTTCAGTCTCTATCTTTGGGTCAATTCGTTGTGTAGACCCATCTTTTAAGTGGAGGAGTATCACCGTCTAACGGTTAGACAACAGTGATCATTGAGTGATTGTAAACCACCCATTAGTTTGGAACTTCTTGATATATTTCATTTCAACTTGTTTCGGAATGCCTTTATAAAAAACCATTCCCTCAAACTCGTATGTAGTGCCCTGTTTGAGCAACGCTGTGAAATGAGTCCTTTGCTTTTTCGTGGGTTCAGTTTTTACTTCTTCTGGAGTATCCTCAAATTCAGGAATCTCCTCCGCCAATTTGCCACGTGGTTTTCTACTTCTTCCCATTACGAATTCCCTCCGAATCCTAACTATATTCTCCGATTACCCCAGAGAAATTAGTTAATACCAACGTTGATTCCCTTCACCAACGCAGTAAGTTCCTCGACTTGAACATGAACTTTGGTCGTGATTGCGTACTGATTCGTCCGCTTGAAAATGTCACGATCTCTCTCAATCGTGATATCGCGACCAATTGCCAAAATCAAATTCATGAAATTGGTAAAGAGGAATTGACCACGCGAATTGTATGTAACTTTGAAATCACCACCTGCGTTGAACGCACCACCAGCAACTGTTGTTATGGTTCCTGCTGTCCTATCCACTGTGTAATCATCGGCAGCGCCCTCTGTATAGGGATCAACCGGAGATTCCGTAATAGTCTGATCGGTAACCACCACGGTAGTACCAATTGGTGCATACCGCAAACTTACCGTATCAGGCGCGGCACCAACCGTAAAGTGCTCGACCACCAATGGTTCAGACTCGAGAAGTGGAACACTTGCAATGGGAACCCCAAAGACTTGATTCCCACCAGCTCCTTGAAGGGCGGCATCCCCAGCAGCAGTTGCTCTACTAGAGAGTTTCTCCAAGTAAAGCTGTTCATGGTCCGCAGAAACCAGGAACCTCATGTCCCGTCGAATACGTCGGAACTTGATTGGCAATCGCAACAACGCACGCGAAAATACTGTAGATGAGATATTCGCGCCACCGGCATCATAGACGTTCGCCCCATCTGCACGACGAAGCCATCCATCAAACGCGGCGATATAGTTATCGCGAATATACTTCGTAGTTGATGCACCAGCATCATCATAGATATCACTCTCGAGACGAGCGTGCCCAAGAGCATCGCCATTGATGAAAAGTTCTTCCAGATCGTTCGCAGTCTGTGTTGACATCATGCGAACAATCTTCTCTTCTACCGATTCACCCTCAAGGTTGATCTCGAGATAATTCGTGGTCAGCTCCCAGGGAGTCATAACCTCAACTGGTTGAAGAGTAATCTTGTTATGAGACACTCCACGACGAACTGATGTCGCAGATGCTTCAGACGCGAGGACAGTAACACGGCGACCAACACCAATCTTGTTGATCTCCATTGTTTCTGGCTTGAAGCGAACAACTCGAACATTGTTCTGCAGTTCGGTTACATCAATCACATAATCGATGAATCGATCTGCCTGTTCGGGATTCAGTTTACCAGCAGACGCAAGATCAGTCGTACTGATCAAAGACTTCTCAATAATCGCTTTCGCTTGAGCCAGAAGTTCCTCGTTAGTCATTGTTTTCTCCTTGCCTTCTTTTGAAAAGAGTAGTTATCTCCCAACAACTCGCTTACTTGGCATCTTCAGGAATGCCAAGAATCCCAGCGAATGATCCCGCAGACTTCTTCGTGTCATGAGTTTTCACAGTCTCATCACTCGGGTCAGCCTTCGAGTCCGATCGCGACAAAGAGAACTTCTTCACATCCTCCGCAGTCGCCTCTGTTTTCTTACGAACATCCGCAATACCTTCATCGAATTTCTTTTCTATCGAATCGAAACGATCATCAAGTTTGGACAGAAGGGTTTCAAAACCCTTTTCCAACTTGTCAAGACGAGAGGAGTCTTCGGCACCATCACCTTGCGACTTTTCAGTCTGCTCCTCTGTCATAGTTTCCTTTTGAGTCTCTGTAGACTCACCAACAGATTTGGTTGTTTCGGTTTTATCCGAATCATCCGGGGAGTCAGTCTTTTTGGTAGTCTCTTCATTGGTGCCACTCATGTCTTCATCTCCTCCATCCTCTTCATCATCTGACTTCTCAAGTTCATCGATCAACTTTGAAAGTTCGGATGATGCATCAGATATACCGGATGATACACCACGAAATCTCTTAAGTCGACCAGCAGCCATTTTTGCACCAGCTTTGTTTGCTGGTGATGTCAACAAACTTTTTAAACGATTTATCTCACCATTGAGTTTTGCAACTTCTGCTACCTCATCCGGTTCTATCTCAGGTTCATCATCTTTACTTGATTCGCTCACATCGCTTTCATCTGCAAGCTTCTCAAGTTCTTCTGCCGTTTTGTCAATTGTTGAATCAAGATTTGATGGAATCAATATTGGTCCATCATCATCATGTTCAACCCCGTCCACATATGTAGAAAGATATTCAGAAACCGATTGTGTAACATTCACATATTGATCTCGATATAGATACGAAATAGCATTCGCCTTTTCAATATCCTCTGCTCTCTTTGTAAGATCGTGAATAGAACGAACCGATGTCGCCATTCCTCTTTGTCGTTTTGCGACAGAATAATTCGGTTGCAATGATCGTATTTCCATTGCAGCGGCTTTGGTCATGTCAACCAAAAATTCTGGTACTTCATTCGGTGCATTCTCTTCTGCAGGAAGAGATTTAACAACCGATGTAATCTCATCAACGGAAGTAATCGCCGCCCTGAGTCGCGACTCAACCGCTTTCATAACCATGCGAGGTACATCTTCTGTTGTAAGCTTACTCATCTGGCGACTCCTCTTTCTTGTTTTCAGAGAATCTTCAGAATGATAACTCGATGTATCCTTCTGTTTCAACCCATTCATACCCTTGACAACAATGAAAGGTTCTCCAATTGCCGGCATATCAACCGCAGATACTTCATCCGGTTGTATATTTGTCAATCGACTCGTCGCACGAGGAGATTCAGCAAGAGTTGTTTTCCTTACCTTTTTTCCCATTATGTTACCTGTTCTTCAGTAGACCGAGAGCCTTCAATTGTTGAACCGTGGCAACGCCACCTATACTCCATCCAAGTAACTCACCACTTTTGAATTGCATCCAAAGTTTTTCACCGGATTCTGTTTCTCTTGAACGAGCATACAACATCCATGTTCCTTTTGGGTAGGTAATTTCTTCAATGTTTTGCGACGGGTGGTCTTCATCCGCCGCTGGAACTTCAACATTAAACGTTATCTCTTGTGGAAGTACATAACATTGTATCGGTCTATATGCATCAAGAACAACCTCTCCATCATGCATAACTTTCAAGCCATTATTTTCAGGGTCTTCAAGATAATTCTCAAACCAATAATAACATGCTTGTTCTACCGCTTCCTCATCATAAATATCACCTTGTAAATCAGTAACACCAGGAACAAGGACAGCACCTCCAATAATACGTTGCTCATTGTCTACTTTATATGTTGGAACCTGTGTAAAAGATTTTTCCATTTCGCCAAATGCATGTATTTGTGCAAGGCGTTCTTCTGCTTCCTCTCGAGTATCATAGCAACCAAAACTTCGAGATCCATCTTCTGAATACACGCAATACTGACCATCTTCAACTCTTATTATTTTATCCGTTAACTGACTCTTCTTTCTCCCACATGCCTTTACACCCATTCTAAGATCATCAGGTTTTCCCATCTCCATTATAGTAATAAGCGTATCTATTGCTTTCCGTGTTTCAACATTAATTCCACTAGTCTGACTCATCATCCCCTTCAACATACGAAGCTGTTGAAGCACCTCTTCTTCAGACCATCTTTTTTCAACTCCATCATTTTCTTCCGAAAGCAACATTTGCTCGCGAAGCATTGTAAGCGTAAATGGAAGATGTGGATTAATTGACGGATCAACATCCGGCAAATCAGTACCTAGTACATCCTCGACAATAAGTCGAGAAATATGCGGTGACAATCCTCCACTACGTTCCGCTACCGCAAGGAGCTGAGTCAACTCATAATTATCCGTTACGTTTGGCGTATTACTTCTAAATAATACTGATGATGCGCGAAGTGATGGAACCAATGTAGTATTAAATATCGAATCTATATTATGACGTTCTGGCGCAAACACCTGTTCTTCTGCAAGTTTTCGCGATGCATCGGCAGTCGCTCTATTATAATCATCAGAACGACCAATGAATATTGGCGGCAATCTAAAAGACTGTCGAATACTTTCATCATTCTCTTTCCTATAATTAACAAACATTGCATCTGTATGTTGAGTCTCAGTTAACGACTTCAACTCTAATTTCATCGTACCAGGATCTTTCAACCCCTCGCCAATTGGCTCACCTTCAACAATCAAAATCGTAGAATAATTATTATCGCCCTGAATTCGTTCCTCTACAAATTCTTTAATCCTTCTAACAGATCCTGCTGATACTTGTACATTCGTCGCCATCATTATTAGCGCAGGTATATTATTACACCGCAACGTTGTATAATTAATGACTTCGACTGCACGATTTCCATAAATAGTAAAAAACAATCCAACATATCGAGGAAGTCCATATGGACTCCTCGGACTATACAACTTGATATGAATAACTGGATTTGCTGCTAACAATCGTTGTTCTTCAGAAGCGCTCGCCCAATCATCCGCGAGAACTTCACCAGTCTTATAATTGATAACTCGAGGATCTCCCCATTCCTTGAAATAAACTTTCTTGGAACTAGAACCTTTCTTCATAATGAATCGTCTAAAGAACTTACGGGTTGGAAACTCTTGTATACTCCACTCCCCACTCTCCGATTTTACAGCACGTGGTACTGTATATTGAGTTGGTTCTTCATCAGATTTCCGAAGTCTCATCATCCAACTAGACAAATGAGTAAGTCCTGCTGGTTCTGTTGGTTCAACTCCGCTCATCTGAACTTCAATATATGCATTTCCTGTTGTTTCCAAATCTCGACGCCACTTATCGCGAGATTGTTCGAGAGTCCCCTCGAGTGTTGCATTATCAAAAAAGTTTCCAACCTTTGATAATTCTGCTTGAATCGTTGGTGACAATTCATCCTGTACAGGATCAATCTCATCTCTCGGAACTACCCTATGTCCAAGCCCCTCTATATTGATTGCCATCGCATCAATACATGGACCAAGAATAGATGACGACTCTGGGAGAATCGCCAACGTAAACAAATCAAACGGTGGTTCTATAACTTCGCCAGATGAATACTCTTGTGTAAATTGATCCTCTGGAATTTTTCGAGAAATTCCTCTCTCATCTCTTTCCGCTTTAATAGGGATAACTTTCAACACTCTCTGGTTATTTGAAATAATCTCTTCAGCCGACATCAACTATCCCCTGTCTAACGGTTAGACTTTTAGAACAATCCAAACTCTTCACTTTCACTTCGCCGCTTTCGCGTGCCACCTTGTACTGCCCCATTGATAGCAAAAAATAACGCATCAACCAAGTCTTTCAATTTCAAATCTGGAAATCCGATTAATTGACCCTCAATCTTATCAGATCGACCCTTCCGATGATACATCTGTCGACGTTCATAATATAATTGCATAGTACGAGCACGTGTGATCTTATCCGTCGTTGTCCAAATTGGCTTTACTCGAACATCAGGAAACTCTTCAACCGTCGTTGTCGATAATACACTTTGATATGCGTTTGCCTCAACAAATGTTTTTGCTGGATCCCAATAATCATACTTCTCTAACAATAACGCTTTTTGTCTATTGAATGTAAATCTACCAGCAAGATAATCGAGAATATAACATTCTCTCATTCTTCCCATAATACCAATAATTACCATTGCGAATTCATCTGCCTTATCTTTCAACGAAGATGCGAGGTCTATTCCAATCCAAACAGAAAGACCCAACCTATCCGCCATTCTTTTTGGATCTTCATCATAATACTGAAACCAATCTGTTTTGAAAAAATCACCCTGCATAAATAAAGTTCGATTTTGATATTGACATTCAAAATCAGCAAGCGGCATTGATGCGCGCCGCTCGATGATTTTTTTCATGGGATACCCTTTCGGGTCATAACATGTCGCATTCTTAGGTGCGTAAAAATTACCATTATCATCCTGCAGAAGATCAACAGCTTCACCTGACTTCCTATCGAACACTGCAGGAAGAACAATCCAATTATCTTTAAATAGCGGATCCTTTTCGATAAGATGACCATACAAATCTTCTGGATGATATCGAGTACCAAGAAGTCTCATCTCTCCATCAGGTCGGAGAGTAGGAAGCATCGATCGATAAAAGAACTTCATGAGTTGGGCACGTTGCCCTTCTGTTCTCGAGTTCTTATCTTCTACAAGATCATCACCAATAATCAAATCAAAGTGCTTTGAAACAACGGCGCCATCTGCACCAGCAATTGTAAACGTATGCTCCTTTGGATTTCTCGTTCTACCTGCAATATCAGCCTGAGTCTCATCCCATTTATCACCCCTAAGCTCTCCAAAAATTTCTTGAAGGTTCTCATTTATAAGCGCAGATTTTATTTCAAATAAAAATGCTTTCGCTTGCTCAATCGTTCTCGAGGCAATCAAAATACGAATATCTCGATTTTGTACTGCTCTCATTACCGCATAACAAATATCACAAGATGTAG
>JABXGY010000064.1 GCA_016550395.1 archaeon
ATAAGGATTAAACCGCCCTTCCCCGTCAGTGTATGTCGTTACCTGAGCAGTGACATACAATGTATCGGTAATATTCACTTCATTATCGGTCACATCCGTTGCTCCTCGCCAAATAGCAGGGGTTTGCACATAATTAGAATCTGTAGAAACAACCCGCCAAAGTGTCCCATTACCTGCACCACTTGGCTCATCAATGAATAGCCAACCGGGGGATGGGCTGTTATCTTGCACCTGATAGTCAAAAGCTGGGATCAAAGTCGAACCATTATACAACAACTGTACATCCCAATAGGATGGAAGGGAAAAGTTTAGAATACGACTATTAGCGTCTGCACCAACATTGGGAAATGTAATGGAAGCTGAAATATTCCAATTAACTAGGGCTATCTGATAATCAGCTTGGAACGCAGTTGCACCTGTATAAATTTGATTGAAATCTGCAAAGTACGTGTAGTTAAACTGAATTGGCCACGAAGCAGTGACATTGAAAAATGCTGAATTTGCTGACTCAACAAAGAAACTTTCCCACCATCCTACATTTGTACCTGTATCATTGACATTTGTACCATTGATTTTCAGTCCGATTTGGTCTGGAGTAGGAAATTGCCCAAGAGGTAGAGTTGATACATTCATCATCAGGTCATAACCTGGATACTGAATGAGTGGACTTGAATACCAGATAAAGCCACTATCAGGAGGAGAAAGCGTTTCACTTCGCATACTCCATGCTGACATTCCAACTCCTTCATTTAACCAGTTTACAAAAAATGTATTATCATAGGTCTCACTGGTATTCAAAAAAATCAAGGAAGAAAATGTATGGTTAACCCAACCTACTCCAATTGCGCCAAGTTCAGCATATTCATCTAATTGATAGAGTTTTTTATCGGGAATGGGAGTTCCTGCCGAATTTGTTGCGTTATAAATCCATATAGTCGCTTCATAACCAACAGGATCGTTGACTATCCGATTAATGTATGACTGAAGGCTATGCAAATAACAGCTATTAGTAACTGTGAAGCTCATAAACGGTCTCTGTCCGAAAAGAAGGTTTCCATCAATCGCTGTATCATTAGTTTCAATATTAAGAATGACAGGATATTTGGCAGTGAGGTCCTCTAGACTTATGTTCACATGACTCTGCCAATCAGGGGGGATTTGCATAGTAAAATCAGTAGAATCAGTTGTCTCAGTTTTCATATTCATTGTTTTATTATAACGCGCATGAACTTCGGTCGAGTCACCTGTGCCCCGATATGCACCAATAGGTATTCCTCCACCGTAGGGAGGGATAGGTTCCCTATCATTGGGCAAATTATTGGGTAGTGCTGCTGTTGATATCTGTGAATATGGCGTACTAAATAGAAGAGGAAGGAGTAGGACGATGATTAGGGTCACTATTCTCCAATGACGCCGCGCCACAGCCAGTTCACCAAGTAGCGTATATGATACCCGCTTCTGCAATACGACCATTGGAGGAGAACTTTTAGTTCTTTCTTTAAGCAAAGGCTTGTCCAAAGGCTCCTGCGATTTTCGCACAACGAAAATTGGAATTAAGTCGGGTTATTGGTTGGGTCACAGCTAAATAGGTATGGAAGGGTACAAACGGCGAGCAGAAGGGATGTGCTGTGATTACCTTTGATGAATTTAAGAAGTTAGATTTTCGCGTTGCAACGATTGTTGAATCTAAGTCGGTTCCTGGAACGAAGAATTTGCTCAAACTCCAAATCGATCTTGGTGAGTTGGGGAAACGCCAGATTGTAACGGGGCTAGCTCAATATTATTCAGCAGAATCACTAGTGGGCCGACAATTGGTGGTTTTAGTGAACTTGAAACCTGCAGTGTTTCGGGGTGAAAAATCTGAAGGCATGTTACTTGCCGCAGAAGTTGGAAAACAAGGGGACGCTGATTATCAAGTAGTATTAGTTGTACCAGAACGGGAGCTGCCTCCCGGGACACCTGTGCATTAGCCTTTACGCTTAGCCACTATTAGTCCCTGTGTTAGACGAACATGCCGCCTGCACCGCGATCATTTTCGCGTTCTTGCTGGCGTTCAAGAAGGTGCTTAATTTCTTTCTCAATAATTTCAGCATCAGCCATGAGTTCCTCGGTGCTGATGTCGAGGTCAAAAAGCTGATTGAAAACCTCAATGGCGACACTAGCTGCACGGGGATCTGGGCGACCACGTTCTGCATAAGGTAGGATGGTAACCGCAGGAAAATTCCGAATCTCGTAATTAGCGAGTAACAGAGCCAGTGGACCATAGATTCCTCGTCCTTCCTCTAGAACTGGCAATTCGAATTTTTGAGCAGTCTCACGGTAAGCTGCGGTATACGCAGTACGATAACGCTCCTCCCCCTCTGCAAATTGCATATCAAGACCTCCCCAAAGAATCGCTTCCTTGAACTCTTCTTTAACAGACCATTCGGCAATGGTTTCGGTAAAGGGTGCCCATTCGGCGCGATGCGGTTGAAGCCTTGTAAATAAGAGGATGAAGCGGTTACCATACTCATAGAGTTCAATAGGCATTAACAGCCGGTCGCCACCAATGAATACGTGGGCAGGAACAAGTGGGCTCATGATACAGCCTATAGAGCGGGTATTTTTTTGGGCAACAAGATGACGCAGTACAATGTAGCCAGTTTCACCTAAAGCACTGTGAAATCCAGTAACAAGGACCTTACCTTTCAGCTTTACATCGGAATCTCGTAAAAGTATTTGAATTTCATCTGCATATTCCATTGAATTCGCCATTCTATCGTATTGGCTGTAGCTGAATGGTAATGCGTTTTAAGTTTTCTTCCCTAATTAGAGAAACCGATAACTTTCCTGATTTCTCCCTAATTTCGAAATACATTTATGAGGTCAGGTCCGCAAATCGTGGTTATCAATCCGCCAATGCCGACATGAGTAACGCAGGAGAATCGTGAAATTTTGACTGAACTCCATTTTCTGGGTGGCTGTAAAACCATAGGCAGTTCTGCATATCTCGTTAAAGAGGATAATACCTCAATTTTATTAGATTTTGGGGCTTCCTTTAATGGTCACCCCACCTTTCCCCAAATGAGTAGACCTCCCAATCTCACAATTGCCCTAAGCCATGCCCATCTCGACCACAGTGGTGGTCTCCCCCTCCTATTTACAAGTGGCTCAACACCGGTCTGCATGACTGCCATCACACGTGATTTGATTCGGATTTTGCTTAAAGATATGCTCCGGTTAAGCAACTATTTCCTTCCCTATGAAAAACTAGAAGTAGATCGACTATTTCGGCGAATCAAGATTGTAGAATATAAAGAGCAAATTGAGGTTGGTCAGGATATCACCATGACTTTTCATGATGCTGGGCATATTCCTGGTAGCGCTGCTATCCAAGTTCAAACCCCAACACGTGATATTTTCTATACAGGTGATATCAACACAATTGACACTCAACTCTTGAAAGCTGCCCGTCATCCCACATCATCGGACACATTAATCATGGAAAGTACCTACGCACTCACAGCCCATAAACGTCGAGATGAAATCGAAGAGGAATTCATAGAAACCACTGAAATGATCATTGATAATGGGGGAATAGTGCTTGTACCAGCCTTTGCTGTTGCACGAGCACAAGAAATTCTCTGCATTCTTAAACGTCACAAGGTCTCATATCCCATCTATCTGGATGGAATGGCTCGAGAGGCGTCTCGAGTCTTTCTCCGCCATCCAAAGTTCTTTCGAAATTATAGATTACTCAAGAGTGCTTTACGGAACGCTCAATGGGTACAAAATCGCCGACAACGTGAACGAATCACCAAGAATCCTGGGTTAATTGTCGCTCCTGCAGGGATGTTGCGCGGAGGAACAGCAGCCATGTATCTTAGTCAAATCATGCATGATCCCAAAAATGCTGTACTCTTAGTGGGCTATCAAATCCCTGGCACACCTGGGCGGGATCTCCTCGAGAATGGTTCATTCGATGATGGGAGTGGGCTTAAACGTGTAAAAGCGAAATTCGAACTCTTTGATTTCTCATCTCATGCTGGGAAAGATCAGTTGTTAGAACTGGGTCGCTCATTTGCCAATGCTACCGACATTTTTATTGTACATGGTGAAGCTGAGGCTTGTGAGTCGTTAGCTAGAACTTTGCATAAACAATATAGCATAAATGCCCATGTTGCTGAGACAGGACAACGAATCGAACTATCATAAAAATGGTGAAAAATTGATGGCTGATGAATTACCTGTGATATCCGGCGCTCGCAGTACCATAATCGCCAACCTCATCACCTCGATGATTGCAGCTGGTCTTCTAGGCATCATCGTTGCATTATCAGGTGTCCGATTTTATGCTGAACCAATCTCTGAATCAGTCTATGGTCCTTTAGCGGGGTTGGCTAATACCGTTCTTTTTGTCGTGCTTGCAATAGTCGGTGCAAGTATGGTAGTCCTCCTGCTAAAATATGGAAAAGAACACATACTCAAATACATCCTAATTATTGCATTTGGCTTCATCGGAGTTGTTATCGTTCTTTATTTTGGCACCATGTTCCTTGTTGTTTTCCAATTTGTCGATCCTGTTCTTGCGGGCTTCATCGTCATGGCCTTCATTATGACAGCTGGATTATCGTTTGTAATGGTTGATTCTGAAAACCGGCTAAAGAATGGAGGATTATTGATATTCGGGGGTGCCGTGGGAGCCTTTTTGGGAGTAGTTCTGCCTGTATGGACGAGTGTGCTGCTACTCATTGGATTAGCTATTTACGATTATATCTCAGTAAAACGAGGTCCTATTCGTAAAATCGTAGAACTCACAGAGGATGATCCTGACAAACTTACGGCCCTTGCTGTGTCTACCTCTGAATGGGATATTGGCCTCGGGGATGTAGCATTTTATGGAATGATTACAGTTCTCGCCATTGTCAATTACGGAATGCTCACAGCCTTGCTAGCTGTAATCGGAGTAA
>JABXGY010000430.1 GCA_016550395.1 archaeon
AAAAAACCTGATTTATACCGGAGCTATTGGTGGATTAGCGAAGGGAATGGCGATTGGAGACTTCATTTTAGTGCAAGAGGCGGAACGTGGTGATGGAGCATCAAAATATTATTCACCAATTACCACTCCAGCTCTTGCGAGTGACGAGTTAAGAGACGTGGTTCGTCCATTTCTCCAAGCTGGTGCGGATGATGAGGGACACCAGCTATTTGAAGGGCGAATCTTCACAACGGATTCATTGGCAGCAGAAACTGTAGATTTTCTTTCTTCACTGCAGTTACGAGATTTTCTTGGTATCGAAATGGAGACAAGTGCACTGTATGTAGTAGCCCAGTGTTTGGGGATGCATGCGGTCGCGGCTCATGTTGTCTCCGATTTACCTCTTGCCGGAAAAACGCTCTTTGATGAACTGACTAAGAATGAAAAAGAAAGAAGGGCAAGCGCCTATTCAGCGATTGTCAATGCGTTGGCACGAGCTATGAAGACATTGACAACAAAAAATGAATAGGCGCGGAGTTTAGGCTTTCCCGACGAAGATTAGTATGACGCCGATGATCATTAGAATACCAACGAGGGCGGTGAGACTGAGGTTTATCCCACCTATTGCGATGAAGATTATAGCAAAGATTAGTAATAGGATAACATAGGTTGAATCGTAGCGCTTGTTAAGTCGTAGGCAGAAGATAATGGAGAGCAACCCAAGAGCAAGGTAGATGATTCCGTAGGCAATACCTACTGGGTTTAAACTTGGCAAGGAATTGGCAATATCCATTACTCCGAGGAGAGTAGCGATGATGGCAGCGATTAGTGCTAGTACTATTCCCGTGAAGACGAGAGTCGTGTTTTTAGCCAATTTAGTCACCTGGCACAATTGGATTTGATGTTCCCTTAAAGTCTTCTGATGAAATTTCCATATCTCTTTTCTTATTGGAAAATTCTGAATTTTGAACGATGGCTTTTTATCGACATTACCTGACTCACCTATCAACCTCTAATCCCGTAGCCCCCGAACCGTTCCCTCGGGGGCATGGAGTTGATGTAAATGAACACATGGAAGTATTTTGACATTACACACAAGCATCATGTACTCTGTAATCCAATGAGTGAAGAGAAATTCGAACGTTTCTGTCAACTTCTCAACCTTCCAAAAGATACTCGAATTCTTGATATCGCATGTGGAAAGGGAGAGGTCTTAGTCAGACTTGCAGAGAAATATGGAATTTCAGGGGTGGGAGTTGACCTATCTCCATTTTGTATCAATGATTGTAAGAAGAAACATCTCGAGAGAGTTCCTGAATCCGATTTGACCTTCATTGAATTGGATGGTGCTAACTATCGACCTGAATCAGGAAGACTATTTGATGTTGCAGTGTGTTTAGGAGCAAGCTGGGTCTTTGAAAATCATGCTGGAACATTGAAAGCACTCAAGCAGATGACAAAATCTGGAGGTCTTGTGATTGTTGGTGAACCTTTTTGGTTGAAGGAGCCTGATACTGAATATCTTGAGGTGACCAAAATGACTCGTAATTCTTTTCGACCGCATGAAGATAATGTGTATCAAGGTGAAGAAATGGGACTCACATGCCTCTATACACTTGTGTCTAACAAAGATGATTGGGACCACTATGAAACTCTTCAGTGGTGGGCTGTTGACAATTATATTCAGTCGCATATGGATGATCCCGATAATCAGGAGCTTCTCGAGAGAACAAAGACTGCAAAAGATATCTACCTAAAATGGGGTAGAGATACTGTCAACTGGGGAATATACATCTTCAGAAATCCGTAAGACCAAGATGGCGGGCTAGGTGAGAT
>JABXGY010000431.1 GCA_016550395.1 archaeon
CATTCGAAACGTCCTATTCGACTTGAAACTCCTGATTGGTGTCAACGAACACCAGAAGAGGTAGAAGAGTTGGTAGTGAAACTAGCAAAGGAAGGCAACCAACCCTCTATGATCGGGCTCATCCTTCGGGATAGATATGGAGTACCGCTTGTCAAAGCCATAACTGGTAAGACAATAACTCAAATTCTTAATGAAAATGAACAATCACTCAAAGTTCCTGAAGACCTATTTCATCTCATTAATCGGGCCATTACGCTTCGCAGGCACCTTGAAGAATCAAAGAAGGACCTTCACTCGCGTTACGGTCTTCGCTTGATCGAAAGCAAAATTCGACGCCTAGTGAAATATTATCGGCGGCAGGGTGTTCTCCCTCAAGATTGGAAATACACGCCAGAGCAAGCTGCGCTGCTCATTCGCTAGGCGCATAAAGCTGTTGGCTGATTTCCTTGACAAAAAATTTGGACCGACTTTTAGAAAATGCTGATGCGACAGCTGGTCGGATTAACGAATGGATTGAAGCCAATGAGCCCATTTTTATTACCTCACATTTAGATGCTGATGGGCTAGCTGCGGCAGGAATAATCGGATCTGCATTGGCTCGACGAAATACGCCAGTTCATGTTCGAATTACTCGACAGCTAGATCGGGTTTATCTTGCTGAACTAGCTGCTAATGGTCCGGGTCGATACATTTTTTGTGATTTAGGCAGTGGGCAACTTCATTATATTGAAGAGGCGTTAGAAAAGTGGGAGGTCGTAATCCTTGATCATCACCCTCCCTCCGGTAATAGAGTTCCTCCCAACATCCGTCAATTTAATCCTCATGAATTTGGCTTTGACGGTACATTTGAAATATCTGGGGCAGGTACCGCTTATTTGGTGGCGCGTCATTTAGGCGGTTCTAATGAAGATTTAGCGGCGTTAGCAGTGGTAGGTGCGCTTGGGGATATTCAGGATCAAGGTAAACAGCATGACCTTGTTGGGTTGAATAAGGAAATTATCGTAGAGGACGCAACAGCTGCAGGTGTCTTGGATCGCTCTATTGATATGCGAATCTTTGGACGTGAAACACGACCCATTCATGTCGCGCTTCAATATTGTAGTGATCCATATATCCCTGGAATCAGTAATGACCCAGAAGGTGCACTCAATTTCCTCGCTGACCTTGATATCGAACTTCGTGAGGGCGATGAATGGCGAACTTTTGCTTCGCTCTCAAAGGATGAAAAACGTCAATTGAACACTTCTTTAATAACCTATATGCTCAAAGAAAACATTCCGCCGCATGAAGCACAATCTCTTATTGGTGTTGTATTCACCTTAACACAGGAAGAGAAGGGAAGTTATCTCCGTGATGCACGGATGTTTGCGACGCTTTTAAATTCCACAGGGCGTTCCAATCAGGGTGGGATTGGTGTAGCAATTTGTATGGGAGACCGTAGAGCTCTGTATCGAAAGGCAGAGAATATTCTCAAAGAATATCGAGAACAACTTGCGCTGGGTCTCCAATGGCTAACTGCTGATCCTGAGGCAGTAACAGCTCGGAAATTATTACAAACCTTTCATGCTCAAAACCGAGTTCCTGATACAATCGTTGGTTCCATAGCAGGAATGGCCCTAAATTCCAGAATCTTAGACTGGTCAAAACCTGTCGTAGCCTTTGTGTATTCACGCGATGGACGTGTGAAAGTGTCAGCTCGCACAACTCGACCTATTGTAGAAGCCGGAGCAGATCTTGGAAAAGCTATGCAACTTGCCGCTGAGGAAATTGGAAGTGGTTCAGAAGGGGGAGGTCATAATATTGCTGCTGGAGCGACGATTCCTCGGGGGCAGGAAGAACGCTTTTTACAAATCATTGAACGTATTTTTCGGAAACAACTAGGACGAATGAAAGTAGCAGAAGGCGTGCAGAACAATTCTGAGAATGAGGAAACAATTAAATAGCCGCAACCGGTCTTTGCCCTTCACGCTCTAAAAACACTATCCAAAACAAGGTTACTAAGAATGAGTCGTCCATCACGAGTTCGCGATAAATGGCGTGAAAAACGTTGGTATACGATGGTTGCACCTTCGGCATTCGGTAATGTGGAGATAGGAGGAACACCCGCTGCAAATCCCAAATACCTTGTTGGTCGAAAGGTTGAAACCACTCTCTACGCAATTTCCGGTGACTTTAACCAAATCCATGTCAAACTTTACTTTCAGGTGAACGAAGTAAAAGGTGAGAAAGCTTACACCCATTTTGCTGGTCACGATTTTACCCGCGATTATCTCCGAAGCTTAGTCCGTCGAGGAAGTAGTCGCATTGACGGAATTTTCAATGTCACAACTAAGGATGGGTATATGATCCGCATCTATGCCATTGCTTTTCCCGTACGCCGGGCTAAAACGACACAACAATCCGCAATTCGAGAAATCATGGAAAAAGTCATTAACAGACGAGCTAAACGCCTCAATTTCGACGCTTTCATCCAAGAATGTGTCCTTGGTAAAATGGGTAGTGATATCTATAATAAGGCCAAGGCCATTTTTCCCTTGCGAAAAAGTGAGATTCGCAAAAGCAAATTGTTAGCCCAACCCACGGCTTAACGTCTCTGTTAATTATGCAATGATCAATTGTCAAAGGGTTGCTAACAACAACGTTTTCTGGAAAGCTATAGAGTGGATAATACCTCCTTTATGCGCGCGCATATTATCCAGA
>JABXGY010000432.1 GCA_016550395.1 archaeon
ATCCTGTGAAATTACACGAAATAAAAAATAGAAGAGTGCGTGAGCACATGCGACTATTGTATTTTTTGCGACGATATCTTGAACATTATGCTTTTTCTATTCGGAAAAGAATGATCAGTCCATAGATGATTTTTGTGATTACATCCAAGGCTGCATAGAGTATTACTGCAATAAGCGTTGTAATAAGACCAAATCCCGTTGGTGCTAGAATGAATACCAAAGGAAAGAGAGACCAGAAGATTATGATGAACCACATAAGTTGTGAATTAGTTCCTCCACGAGTGACACCTTTGAACAAGGCGATAAGAAGGGCAATGTAGGCAATTGAACTGAAGGCAAAGAACCACCAGCGCTCGATGCTTGTAATAAAGGCAGCTAGAAAGCCACAGAACATTACCAGCATTGTCAGGATAGGAATTTTCGCGAGTGTCACAGATTCGGTCTGTCTCAGAACAACTGCTACAGATACTGTGAGTAAACTACAGCTAGCCATGTAAAATAGCCAACGGCTCCAATATATGGGTTCACCAATAGCCGAGGTGACCACCAAGAAACCAAGAGCCATGAGAACATAGGATATCGTCGTGATGAAGGCAACCAGAATATCAACGAACGAAAAGAATTCGTGAGCTCCAGAACGAAAAGAAAGTAATGTAAACATCACGGTTGCGATACCAAAGATCGCAGCCATAATCCAAAAGACAAGCAATTCTTCTCCAGCCAATTTGATAAACTCCTTATGTTGAGATGGGTTACAGAATATGACAACAACTTATTTTAAAATCTAGCAACTCACGACGTATGCTATACAATTAAGAAAAACCATTGAACTAGCTGCTAAATTCAGAAATCTTCTGCAATACCTCCTTACCTTTCTCTTCAGTAAAGGTTCCAACATCCCGCCAGAGGATGTTCCCATCACAGTCAACTAAGAAGAGATAAATGGTGTCTTCGGTTGGGATAGCCAAAGCTTGATCAAATTCTGCTTTGTCAATATAAAGGGTGATCGTGCGTGCCCGCATTTCTTTGGAGCGAATGCCACTTCGCATCCCACCATCAATTATCCGTTGAGAGATGAAATTAAATTTTCGAAGTGTTGGGATCTCATAGAACTGGATATTAGGGTGTTCAGCAACCAACCTTTGGAGAAAGGGAATCCAGGTCTCGATTGGGCGAACATGCCATTGCTGGAACGCCACCACAAGGAGATTAAGTTTCCCTTCCAAGGTATCAGGAATGATATGTGGGTTACCATTCAGATCTTTGCCTGAGACTTTGGGGAATTTCATCTTGTATCACTGCTGCAATTTTAATTGGTGTCTCCAATCAAGGAATTTAATTGTATTACGCTTTTGTGATGTACCCTCGAACAGATATTCATGAAGTAATAAGAGGGCTTATAACAATCCTTAGAACAGTTCAATTATCTTTGACAAGACGAAAGTATAAATAATCTTTTTATGAAAAACGTGTATCGCTGGAGGCGATTAAGTGAAAGTTCTCTTCACATATCGAACGCTAACTGGTAATACGAAAAAAGTAATTGAAGCAATGTATGATGAAATCCAAGTTGAAAAAGAAATCAAACCTTGGAACGAAATTGAATCCCTCGAGGGCTATAACATTAATTTTATTGGGTTCCCGATTGAAGCAATGGGACCTAGCCCTCAAACCAAGGAATGGCTAGCAGAGCACGTAGATGGAAAACGAATTGCATTAGTGATCACGCACGGATCACCCGATGATACACAACCACTTCAGGAGTGGTTACAAAAATGTCGTGATGCTGCAGTAGGCGCTGAAATCGTTGGATTATTTCATTGTAGAGGCGATATGAGCGAACAGCTTATCGATGGGATGCTACAGTCTGGGAATCCGCAATTTGTGGAATGGGCGAAGCAAGCCAAAGAAGCGCCGAGAGGCTTTCCAGATGCGAGTGCCCTTAACAAAGCCCGCACATTTGCTCAGGATACTATTAATCAGTTAAGTTAAATGAGGTTAAGGCATTGGAGCAATGATATCCTCGGTATCGAGGATGCCCATTTCTGCAATGGCATCATTTTCGTATTTGGTGATTTCTGAATAGAGGGCAATCATGTATCCATCATGGTCAGTTCGAATGAACCCATCCCCTAGTGGACGTCCTACTAAATCGGTGATCCGAGCAATAGATTGTCCTTTCTTGACCTGTTCCCCAGGTTCTACTAGGAATCGAATGATCCCCGATCGTTTCGTTCGTGGATGTTCAATTCGGCGTAGTCGTTTAGTTGGTTGAGGAGTAGGAAATTCAGTGATTTTAGCATAGGGTCCTTCGAGCATCCCAGCCCATTTGAGAACATTGCGTGTGCCCTTCAATGACCCCCTGACTATCTCTGGATATAGCACATTATTGGCACCAAGCTCGATTGTGAAGGCAGGTATTCGTAATGTATTCAGTGTAGCACCGGACACAGAGCGATGATATTTGAGTTTCATGTATTTCTTCGCAGGAAAGTCAGCAGTATACAGTGCGCCAAAGGCTTCTACCATTCCCTTTTGTTGCGAAGCTAACTTCAATGCATTTGGCTTATCCTTCTCGTCGGTGTAGAAGATGCGATCAAGTATAGAGTAGGGAATTGAGCGAAGTGCATGGTTATGTAAATCGAGGTGAAAGTCTGCGTATTTCTTCAGGTAGGCGAAGATGCGTTTGGCCACTAATTCATATCGTTCAGGGAATTTGGTGTCTTCGTCTTCATCTTTTTTCTTCGCAAATCTTCCTTCTGGGTATAGGCGGTTTGGATCTTTGGGATCATAATCTGGTGACCGCGCATACGCCCGTAACCCGGTGGGATTCAGTGAGGGAATCGCCACAACGGTCCCTGTCACCTCTTGAGCTAGCTCCTGAGTGACTAGCTCATGAATTACGGCGATACCTGTGAGCTCGTTGCCATGCACATTCGCTGTTATCACGAAGGTTGGTCCTTCAGTTTTTCCTTGGGCAATCATGACTGGTATTTGATCGGTAAATCCTGTGGGTAGTTGGAGCGCTTTAATAAAGCCGTATGTGAGGTGTCCGGGCTTGGCTTTTGCTGTGCCGATTTTGATGGTCTTCATTATTACCACACAGCTTGCAATTGTAAGAGTATCTTCTATTATTCACTTTCCATTATATCGTGTTTTAATTCCCTAAGGAAAAAATCGGGATTCCTGAGTGCTAGGAAACAGGTGTATCCACATGCTGCTTCCAGGTTTCGATGATGGTTTTCAAAGCTGTTCCTTTCACTTGGATCTTGTTGTAATCGGATTCACCGATCCCGCTTTCAGCTGCATGTTTGAGATATAATGTGTCAAAGGGATTGATTCCACTAATTTTTGCCGCGATACAATCAAGGGCAAGGGGATCTCGACTAGCAAGAATAGTATTCAGTTCGAAGGGAGACTCTGCTTTAGTTGTCGTCATGTTAATGTCATCGCTTACAATGAAGGCATCGAGTACATTCAGGGCTGGTTTTATCACCTTATTAATGTCAACTAAGCCATGGGCAAGGTTTCCATGAATTCGTTTCCGCTCACCGGTGGGACTCCACCATTGCCGATAATTTGGATGAAACAACTTTCCCTCTGGTGAGTAAAATTCAGGCGAACATTCAATGGGAAACTCAGCTGGACGCGTATCAGAGTATTCTCCCTTTCCAGGAATCACACCTAACAAGTTTTTCACCGCCAGGCTAGCCCAATCCCGTTGTCCCGGTACTCGTTTGTACAACTTAAGCTTGGGCACATTAATTAACACATCAGCCTCCATGATGAGCTTCGGTACTAGTAACTCTTGAACCGCCAGTCCATCTGGGACATCTACCCTTCTGGCTGGGCTCTTATTCAAGTCCACTAGTTTGACATTATACTTCTTTGACAGCTCGGTATAGCCACCAGCCCTAAAGGCCAATTTGGTTTCAATGCCACCAGACCCCTCGGCAATTAACACCTCCGAGGGATTCACTTGTTGGCACAAATTGATAATTGCTTCAACCACTGGATAATCCGTTGTGAACCCCGTAAAGGGTGGCAATGCGAAGACTAAGTTTGGTTTAATGACCACCTTATCCTTCGGTTGCAGAAACGCCTCAATACCACCAAGGAGTTGAATCGCTCCTCGAACGGCATTTCTAACATTTGGATTAAAGGCGATAGAAACTTTTACCATTGGACAACCTCATCAATATTTACTTCTAACCTTATATTCCTCTAATATGTGAGTCTAATCGAATAGCCCTCTCCCCTCCACTGTTATATTCCGAATAGATGACTTCACGCCATTTGGATATTCACCAACGATAACAGGTCGCTGAAATCCACCAAAGTTAAATTCTTCCCAAAAAAAGGGAAAAGAGGTTTGTTGGGCAGAGACCCAAGAAACCTCTGAGTATGTTCGTTGTATTAGAAGAGGTGGAAGTAGCCCGGAGCCTCAGCAACAGGGAACGGTGGCCAGGTATCCGCTGGCGGCCATTCTGCTGGGGGAGGAATAATTCTTCCATGCATGAATACAATATGACCGTCCCACTTGGCATATTTAGAACTCGTGTCGGTAACTCGTCCAGTCATGGCATAATATCCAGTTGGTTGGTGCGTATAGCCTTCGTCGTAGCCCTGCATGAGTAATGTTCCACCTTCTTCGTCAAAGATTTGCCAGATTTCCTTGAAGTGGCCCCATTCGCCATTTGGTCCTTCGTACGTCATCTCCATGAGGAAGAAACGCATGTATCCGTTAATGCCACCGCTAATGTACCCAGTCCAGGTTTGAATACCTCCTTCATAGAACTCTTCTCCCATTTTGTCCAGATTTAGGTCCAGTTCGGCTCGTAGGGGCTTTCGCCACCAGCAGGCTTGCGTTGCTCCAATTGTGATTAAGGGGATCATGAAGGATAGCATGAGTAAGGCAACACTTGCTGTCTTGATGATGTGCAACTTATTCAGTTTGTTCACCTCCCGTAGAATTGCTAGAAACCAACTTGTGAATGACTATGTTCTATCATAGTTCTGCAACACCTCGC
>JABXGY010000433.1 GCA_016550395.1 archaeon
AAATAGGCCACCCAAACAGCTCTGGGCCAGGGCTACTGAAGCCTGTCGTTTGCGTTATGCGCAAGAGTTAGATAGAGCTTTGACACAGGTTGATGTTCCTTTGAATACCCTTGAGTGTAGGCAGACGTCGTGTAATAGTCCTGAGCATAGAGTTTTGTTACAGAAATACCATGATGCTGTGGTTGATTGCTGTATCGATGCTAGTTCATGTATACCCAAGAGTAGTCGCTCCTCTCGCATTGTCCCAGGATGGAATTGGTATGTTAAACCTTTCCTAGAGAGAGCGCTTTTCTGGCACTCGTTGTGGATTTCTAACGGGCGTCCACAAAACGGTGTTGTGGCCGATGTGCGGCGATCTACTCGTGCTAGATATCACAAGGCCGTTAAGCACGTTAAGGCTATGGAGTCGACAATGCGCGCTTCACAGATGGCTGATTGATTTGCTGATGGTCAGGCACGTGAATTCTGGAACGATGTGGCTCGAACGAAAGGGGGAGCGACCGAGCTGCCGTCCAGCGTCGGGAATGCGGTCGGGGATGTGGCTGTTGCAGAGTTGTTCCGTGACAATTACTCCACTCTATACAAGAGCGTTGCTTATGATCCAGTCAAGCTTGAAAATTGTATGCATGAGGTCTCGCACAGGATTGAAAATCACATCGAATGCTCGGCCCACATTGTCTCGCCCGGCGATGTTGCAGATGCTGTAAATAGGCTAAAGCGAAACAAGCATGACGGTAATAGAGGTCTGTACACCGATCACTTGAAGAATGGCCCCCGCCCCTTGTCTGTCCATCTTGGTAACCTGTTCAATTCATGCCTTATCCATGGTTTTTCTCCTTCAGCGTTTGGTGTTTCAGTCCTAGTCCCTATACCCAAAAGCAAATTGAAGTCAAGGAATGACCCGTCTAATTATAGGTCGATTGCTTTGAGTAGCATCCTTAACAAAGTGTTGGATAAAATTTTCATTAAGAAGTGCAAGACTGGGTTCGCCACTTCGCATTATCAATTTGGGTTCAAGCAGCGGCACTCGACAGCTCAGTGTTGTTTTGTTGTTAATGAAGTTGTTCAACACTATGTCAGCTCTGGCAGCACGGTCTACGCATGTTTGCTTGACGCATCAAAGGCATTTGATCGCATTGCATATTGTAAGCTCTTCGAGGTCCTCTTGAACAAGAGTATCTGTCCGGTGATAATTCGGTTTTTGTGTCAACTTTATTTAAGTCAAACAGCTGTGGTCCGCTGGGGAAATGAAGTCAGCGAAGTGTTTCGGGTTGAAAATGGAGTGAAGCAAGGCGGCGTTCTTTCGCCAGTTCTGTTCACAGTCTATCTTGATGAGTTGATGGTTCGTCTCTCCAAAAGTAGAGCAGGATGTCACATCGATTCCATGTTTGCAGGTGCTTACGCGTATGCAGACGATGTTATTTTATTGTCCCCATCTGTGCTCGGATTGATGGACATGCTCAAGATATGTGAGTCGTATGCTGAGGAGTTCCAGGTCATATTCAATGCAGGCAAGAGCAAACTCGTTGTGATCAATGGACCCCCAATTCCTGGGCCTTTGCCATTCATGGGAGGTACTGTGGAGCAAGTTGTACAAGAGAGACACCTGGGATTTCGTTTCGGGAATTGTACCAAAGGACAGTGGGTCGATGACTTATGCAAGCAAATGATTATGAAAGCAAATATGTTGAAGTCGCACTTCGTCAATTTACCTCACGATGTTATGTATGCCTTGTTTAAAACCTACTGCATGCCGTTGTATGGCGCACAAATGATTGATTTTGAAGACAGCACTGCTGAAAAGCTCTTTGTGACATGGAGAAAATGTGTTCGATTTATTTTATGTATTTCACCAAGAACCCACTCTGATTACCTACACCTTATTTGCAATGACTCACCTGTACACCAGCAGTTGATTGCTAGATTTGTTAAATTCTTTTGTGCCCTACGCAACTCCCCCAACCCAATAGTATCACGATGTGCCCGACTGGCCCTGCGTGGCAGTGGGTCTAATGTATCCAATAGCCTCAGTGTGGTGTCTCACAAATATCATGTCAATAGAACTGAAATCACTGTGTCGCATGTTAAAAACAGCCATAACCATTACTATAATGAAACATCAGAACATGATTTAAGAACTTCCGCCTTTATCCAGGATCTGCTGGACACGAGATACACTGCCATAATCGGAAACAATAACAGTCTTTCACTGGATGAGATTAATGCACTTCTGTATATAGCTTGCACCGAATGATGATTGAATTGTTCATTTGTTCAACTGTTCTGATTTATATCATGTGTACTCATGAAGTACGAATAAACATATATATATATAATGATCGAGACACTTCCTCTAGCTCCTTACAACGACGTGCTTATTTGATTAGAGGGGTAGAACAAGCCCAGCCCCTATTATGAAGACGTTTGCCGAAAGCCAAAGCCAATCAGGCGATTTAAATAGGGAGCAAGAGCGACGACGCGTGAATTCTCTAAAATTGG
>JABXGY010000434.1 GCA_016550395.1 archaeon
ACGTTGAAAGCCCCTAAGAGAACCTACTCCAACACCTACTAGTTACGGTCAAACAAATTCTATTACAAGCGCATGCAAGAAACTGCCAGTCTCATGGTGTTGAAACGGAATTTCTTGCGCGTAGGCTGGGTCCTTTTTAGCTGTCATCGCCGGTTGAACTAGCGGTGAACCATGTGGGACGTACTGTACCAACCTATCGCCTACAGCTTGAAAAGGAACGTCGCCGTTGGGGCCTCTACCGTACAGCTCTGCGTGCTGATGAGCAACCTGCATTTGACAACCTCTTCATCTACGCTCGAACCTACGCCGATGCGGCAAGTGCTGTGGCCCGCCCTTGCCCCTCTGAGGCAATCTTTATGTCAATGATTCTGGGGCTCTACCAAGAGGTGCAACGTCTGCGGCTAGCTCTCGCCACAGCAGCCAGCCATACGCGACCCATGAATAACCGGAAGTACCACGACTATGTGCGACGTGTGCAAGCGGAGCTATGATTGGTATCTGCAAATTCCACCCGTTACTTGACTTTGGGGCAATCGATTTAAGAGGAAATGGGTCCCAAATCATCTAAGAGACTCACAAATTGAGGTTCTCCACTCATCTGCATCCTGAGGATGGTTGTGGCTTAGATGATTCATGATGTCTTAATTGTTCACCGGCAAACTGAAGCGCCTTTGTTCCATTTGGTTCCTGGTAGTAAGAGTAAGCTTGCCGATATGGGAATGGATGCAACTGTCTTTTCCAAACTTGCGGTCACTATTGTTCGGGTTCTCCGGAGTGCGGGTGCGTTAGAACGGTTACGATTACTTCAGACGAAAATGGCATTCAATGTCTTTGAGAATATCATTTTCGCAATCCTTGCTTCCAATGACCATGATGAATTCGAACTTAATCATGCCCTTGATCGGTTAAGTTCACTTTTTCTTCAATCGTATACACCCGAGGTAATTGATGAATACAAGGATAAGCCTTTTAGTTTCAACGCCTTTGAAGTACGTTCTATTTTCCGGTCTGACCGTGTTGTCATTAGCGATACTGATACGTTAATGAAAAGCATGATTCAGAGACTTGCAGATATGATTTCTGTTGCTGGGCGGTTACAGCAGGAGGCTGGTATGTTGGCTGAAAAACAAAGTCTTGATGGTACTGTGATTATGAGTATCACAGCGATGCATCAGGAACTACTCAATAAACTTGAGGACCTAAAGAGCCAAATGGACCAGTTTCCTATCCTCTCTGGTTCAGGAATGCCCTAACAGGAAGACTAGACATCAAAACCTTGTAAGCGCAACATCTCTAAGAAAGGGTATTTAGCCCAACCGCCCTGACAGAATTTTCGGGATATATGTTCACACCATGAGTAAGTATCATAGTCAATGTCATCTTTGCCTTTTGCTAACGGGATTTTCGCGTTCCGTTCCACATAGTAATTTTGTGCAAGATATCCCTCATCCATTACCCTCATACAGGCTTCAATATCTGCAGTTGAGTGGTCAAGATATTCATCTTGATAAGCGCTATACTCGAGGGGAAACCGTGGACGAATTTCGGTATGTTCGGCAGGATCTGGGTATCCAAGGCACAAACCCACGATTGGAAATACGCGCTTTGGAATCTTGAACATCTCTGCAAGGAGTTCAACAAAGTAGGGGGCTGCACCTAGGAGCACAGAACCAAGTCCTAGGCCTTCTGCAGCGAGTATTACATTCTCTGCGACGAGACTCGCGTCTTCTAGACCAAGCCATAAAGTATAGGAGTCATCAAAGTCATAGGTGTGACCACGCTGTTTCATAATCTTCTCTAATCGTCGAAGATCCACTAAGAAAAACATCAGCACCTTTGTAGTTGGATACGCTCCCAACTGTCGTAATGTATCAATCTTTTTTGAATCCCTGGTATATACGATGCTGCACAATTGCGCGGCAAAAGGTGCTCGAAAACCTGCCGTCAATATTTTTTCAAGTACCTCTTCAGGGACAGGCTTGTCTAAAAATTGTCGCATTGATCGGCGGTCATGTATAATCGAAAAAAGATTGGGATCTGGTGACATTTTCATCCGCTAAGTATCTGTATGTTTAATCTTTTAATTCTAAACCTTGTTGAAGTCTGGATCCATTTTTGCGGTTGGATAGTAAACGATTAAACCTTACACGTGAATATAACTGATATACTGGAGGAATTATGGTGCCTGTCGTTGTGTATATTCTGATTCGTGTGGAAGCAGGGAAAGTGTGGGATGTGGCCCAAGCAATTGGAAAAATTTCTGGTGTGGATCGATCGAATGTCGTGACTGGACCCTATGATGTTATCGCCTATGCGGTGTTACCTTCAACGGAAGATCTCCGACAATTAATGGAAGGCATACACAGTGTAGACGGTGTTAATCGAACAGAAACCTGTATTGCTATCTAAGAATGGTAACTAGGTTACCAGACCATGGGTACATAACCTTCTTTGATTAGGTCTGCAATAATTGTGCCTACGTATTCAATTTTCACACCAAGCTTGGTAAGCGCGGTTGATGTTCCTTTGTTGTCTGAGATGAATTTACAGGCAATTGCTTCACCGGTTGAGCAGAGTTTCTTGGTTTCTTGGGCTAGTTCTAGGTCGTTGGCTACTACTTGTACAGAGGGACCAAAAAATATGGTTTTCACATCATCCAGCCAGTTATATTTCAGGGTGCTACGAGCGTATATCACGGCTGTATGAATAACCTCTTTGTCAGCTGAGGTTATTATTACTACAATTTTGGAGCTCATTTTTCTTAACCTCACATTCTTAGTGTTCATGCTCGTGATCGTGGGAATGATGGACATGCGATGGATCGTATAGGTTTCCAAGGGTGGTTACTATCAGCTCGGTTAAGGCGGGATGGATGTGCATGCCTTGAGCGAGGGTCCACATATTTCCTCCAATTGCCATGATATCCACGACTTCTTGGATAAGCATGGGAGCATAGGGACCGATGATGTGAAATCCCAGAATCTTGTAGGTTTCTTTCTCAACGATGGCTTTGGCAAATCCCTCTTCTTCAATCATGGCCTC
>JABXGY010000435.1 GCA_016550395.1 archaeon
AATTGCACATATGTCTTCGAAATGCATGAGAATTGCACATAACTCCCTGAAATTCTAACGTTATATAGAAAAAGAATTTTTTACGCAAGTAAAAAGTTTAGTACGATGTGCACAATCAATACGATGTATAATCCACTTATGAGACTCACGTGGAGCATCCTGTTAGTATGAGGTTGAAGCTTTTTTCCGCCTTTCAATGTAATGAGATTATATCTGAACAAATATCCAGTGGCAACTAGAATAGCGACGATAATATAGAGCGCTACTCCACCACCTAGATCAGGATAAAATTGGAGTGGGCGACTAAGTTGTCCAGCCAAATGGATGGACACTAATAAGAAAGCAGTCGTAAAACCGAATATATGGAGGTTTATCAGAATTTTATAGCGCTTGGGGAAACGACGTTTCAGTATATAATATAATGGTGCGAACACCAGGATAAAAGAAGACCCTATAATCCCCATCCAGTGAGAAAAGCGATATGGGCCAAGGAAAAATCCTGTATCAACAAAATCAAGTAGAATTAGTATGGTAATGATGATGATCGTGATGAGATAAAATGTTTCTACTAAAAAGGATGTGTTTCTCAGTAAATTTTGTTTTTTCTCAGTGTTTGGAGATTGCGTCATCGACCATAGTAGTAATAAAGTTAATTTAAATATTGTGAGAAAACCAGACGCAGTGACCAACCCTCCTTTCTTCGCCACTAGTTGCTTCTATAGCTCTGATAGTTTCCACAATTAGCACAATTCTGTTTTTTAGTTTGGGTAGCCTCAGTATTATGCCCGGTATAGAAACCACAATTGATAATACGATTCTTATGCTATTTCAAGCGAATATGTCTTCGATACTATGCTAATGTGGCATATACTATCCAGAAAAAAACCACGTATACTAGACATAACTCTTCAGATTGCATTAGATCTGATCTGTGTACCCTGGATGTCATCGCTTGTGATATTCTTCCTGCCTTTGTACCAATACTATCGTAGGTAGATTGAGTCAGCTTTGTTCACTCATCAGGAACAGGATATTGGAATCGATAATGTCTGGTTTGGATAGTGCCCCATGACCTGGGAGAATCCACTCAATATCAAGTTCCTTCAATCGTTGTAAGTTTTTAATCCACGTCTTGATATTGATAGAGTCTGGACGAACATACGGGTCCATTCCCTCTAGAATTGCATCACCTGCAAAGAGGACTTTGGATTTTGGATGATACACCGCAATATCTCCCGGGGTGTGACCTGGAATTGACAGAAGTTGAATTTCATCGCCTAGGTTAAGCGTGGTATCGCGTATGATGGTTTGATCTGGTCTGC
The DNA here is from genome assembly GCA_016550395.1 of archaeon. Taxonomy (GTDB): domain Archaea; phylum Asgardarchaeota; class Hermodarchaeia; order Hermodarchaeales; family Hermodarchaeaceae; genus Hermodarchaeum. The sequence goes on from JABXGY010000435.1 coordinate 1,323, forward strand.
TCAATATCACATCTCCCAGAACATCGTTAGGGTGAAACTGTTTTCTGACTCGTTTTGCAATAGGGTTCTTAGAAAGATCATGCCATGAGCGTATGATCTCCGCAGTATGTTCATGAGCGATTACAGTAGCACCCTGCTTTCTGATTTCGTTCATTCCAAAACAATGGTCTGTGTCTTTGTGAGTGAGAATAAGATACAGATCTTCTGTACCGTTCATTCGTTTCTTTGCAAAATTCCACAAGTAGGCTCCAGAATATGCGGACATTCCTGAATCAATGAAAATGACGGAGTTAGGAGTGTGGATGATTCCAGCATTGACACCAATTTTTGCGAAGAAGTGAACAAGTTTGGTAACAACGAAAACACCAGGAGCGATTTCCTGAATCTGAGGGTTGCCTAATCCATGGTGAGTCATATGCTCTTTGCTCTCTCGAGGGTTGACTTTTTGACTCATTATCTCACAACCAGCGTCAAAGTATTTTCATTCTAATCGGTGAAGGTTAAAAGATATTGGTCAGTAACACCCACTTTGAACATCTGAAATCAAGTGAATCTTCATTATCTGTCGTTTATAACTGCGTGAAACAAATCGTTCAGCTCATTTTATAAGAATTGCATATACGTCTTTGAATTCTGGATGACTCACACATAATTCCGTGAAAAAACCGTCTCTCATCATTAAAATACGAAGCTCTCGTAATATCATTGGCTGGTTTTATGACTCAAGCCTCTCATCCGATTACCTTCGGTGTAATCACCACACAAAACGCCCCGTGGGACACGCTGGTGAATCGGTGGAAATTCATCGAATCCGCTGGATTCGACAGTCTCTGGGTTGCCGATCATTTCACCGTCCCCTATCCCGCTTATGCTGACATGCCTTTCTTTGAAGCCTGGACTACCCTCGCTGCCATGGCGGCCCAGACTTCGCGCATTCGCATCGGCACCCTGGTCACCGCCATTACCTGGCGCAACCCCGCCTGGCTCGCCCGCCAAGCCCTGACTATCGACCACCTCTCCAACGGACGATTAGAACTCGGCCTTGGCACCGGGAGTTCCACCGACATCGGCGTCACCATGACCGGGCTTGATCCCTGGCCCCGCAAGGAACGATTCGAACGGTTCCGCGAATACCTCGAAATCGTCGACACTCTGCTCCGCCAGCCCACCACCACCTATCACGGCCAATACTACCAGATTGAGAAAGCCCAGATGCACCCGCGACCCCTTCAACAGCCCCGCCCCCCCATCACCATCGGCGCCTATGGACCCCGCATGCTCAAACTCACCGCACGCTATGCGGACATGTGGAACTGTATTGGTGGCGTCACCGACGACGCCATCGCCGAATTGACCCGACGAAACCAACAAATCGACGCCCACTGCAACACCATCGGACGCGACCCCCACGCCATCCGCCGATCCTATGTCCTCTGCGACCCCACCGAGCTCCGAGATTTAGGACCGATTTCAATCTACGACTCCGTCGAAGCCTTCCAGAACTCCGTGGACATATGTCTTAACGCCGGCATCACAACGATCATCCTTGCGTATCCCTTTGTCGACGACCAAATCCCTATGTTTGAAAAAATCGCCACCAAAGCCATCCCCGAAATAAGAAAACAGCATAAACAGAAGGCGAAATGATTAACCCACGATGTGAAACCCCAGTTCGCATCACATGCGAGTCTGGCGTGAATGCTGATTTTGTGGTGTTTAGAAAAAAGCCCTACACAGAATGCTCAATTTGTATTGACGTTTGCCCTATCGGGAAGCCTCTCAAGGCTAAAATGCGTTTTCAATCAGATACTTAAATTAAGGGGGGAGCAATCAAGGAAAATCAAAAAAAGATTCGAACATACTTGAATAACACAAGGATGGGAGAGCTATCATATGCCACGAACCTGGAAGAAATCCTTCATCCTCTTCGTGATAATCCTCATCCTTCTTCCTTTATGGAGGGTCGTAATCCCACGTTATGCGCCAAGCAGCGCCACTCGCGCTCCCAACTCCATTTACACGAATTTTGTCGGGGTGTTACCTCATAATCTCGCAGATCTTAATGAATCTTGGAACCGTTACCGAAGAGCTAATTGGACAGAGGGATGGGAGGTAAATACCCCCCAAGTATCCCGTGGGCCTACAACATACACACGCTCAATTGAGGATCTGAATCGAATCACCGATCTGGTGTCTTCACATCAAACAAACGCTTATCCGAACCGGGTCAGACCCCCCACTTCACTAACACCTCATGGTCCAATCATAATTCAATCTGATGCAGATTTTGCAAGTCAAGGATGGCCTGGTAACGGCACGCAAGCGAATCCATACCACATTGCCAATTTGCACATAACAGTGGCGGGAACCTGTGTTCAGATCAATAATACGCAGGCTCATTTTGTTATCTCAAATTGTTGGGTAGAAAGAGATTCTAGTCCAGAGGTTGCTATTGGTATCATACTAACCAATGTTACAAATGGGTTCATAGCCAATACAACTTTCACTCGTCTTGATTCTGGTGTCATTATACGCTCCTCAGAAGCGAATGAGCTATTGAACAATTCCTGCTCCAATACAGAGACCGGATTTATGGTATTTTCTTCAAATACCACTAATCTCATCAACAACACCTGCATTGATACTGAGGAAGGAATCTATGTCCGTGAATCAAACGCCCTTAGGATATACAACAACACCTGCTTAAACTCAGATTTCGGCATTTTGGTATTCGATTCATCCTCTACACAGATTATCAACAACACAATCAAGAACAGCAGATTTTTTGGATGTGAGATCTACCCCGTCAATGACAACATTCTCGCTAATAACTCGCTAGTGTCCTGTGGCTTCTTTTTTGGTTCCTGGCTTGACATGAGGGGAGCCCCTTCAAGGGGTGGTGTAGGTAGTATTGTGGATGTGGAAGCCCAGATTACAGGGAATACGGTTAATCAACGGGCATTGATTCTTTGGTTATGGCGTGTAGGAGGAACGGTTCCGCTTGGAGGGGGTCAGGTCATTCTTCTCAATTGTAGCTACGTCACGGTCCACGACCAGAGTCTCACCGATGCTTCAATTGGTGTATTTCTTTGTTTTTCCACTCGATCATGGGTCTTCAATAATACCTGTACAGGTCACTCTGTGAACGGTATGCGAATTCAGAATTGCGATGGTATCACTGTCAACAACAACCGATGCATGAATAACTCCAAATCAGGAATCACTATTGATCAAACCTTTAACACCATCTTAACAGAAAACATGTGTAACCACAACGCGGTGGGTTGCGGTATTTTCCTCTTTGAGTCCTATGACAATCAACTCCTTAGAAACATCTGTAACCACAATAGATATGGTATTAGCCTTTTGCATTCCTGGGGTACCGAACTCCTCAACAACACCTGCAACCACAATCAGGCTCAAATGATGTGGGGAGAAGGTATTGTGATTTTCGGAGATGCTAATCTCATAGGGGGAATCTATGCAATGACAATACCGGGGCTGGAATCAATATAACTGGTAATGATAATAATGCATTAGAGAACACTTGCTCTAATAATTTGTATGGCATCGTTCTAGATAGCTCAATCTCTCAAGAAGGTACCACTTCAACAATTTCTAATAACCTCTGTGTTAACAATAGAATTGGGATTTATATCCAAAATTACAACCATGCAGATTACGGCCAGGCAGAAATTGCCATCATTGACAACACTATGATCAGCTGTGGTCTTCTCATATATTGGGACGGTGGCCGTACAGTGGACTTCGAGATTAGTGGTAATACGGTGAATGGACGCCCACTAATTTTTTTCCAAAACCGAGAGAATAGTTGGGTTCCGTCGGGGGCGGGTCAAATCATCTTATTCAATTGCCGAGGAATCACGGTGAGGGGACAAACCCTTAGGAACTGTTCAACTGGTCTCCTCGTATATAATACGAGCCACTCTCTCTTCGTTGATAACATTCTGGGAGATAATGCAATACATGGCATTCAGGTTCATAATTCCCACAACAACCATTTCACACGAAACCTCTTCACAAACAACGACTCTTATGGCATCTATCTTCATGGGAATTGTCGAAACAACAGCTTAGATTGGAATATCTTCATTGGTAACGCCAATCATAATGCGTGTGATCAAGGTCCAAACTTTCAAAGCCCCGGTGCGAATATCTTTGATTGTAACTATTGGGCAAATTATACCGGCTATGATCTAAATTGGGATAGTTATGGGGATATTCCCTACAATGTTACAGGAAATGCTGATAACCGTGACCTTCACCCGCTAATGACCCCCTTTGCCGCCATATTAGGGCATTGGCAAAAGCCATTATTTTTCCTACTCGAAGGATACGCAATTTTAATCATTGTGATAGTCGTTGTCATCCTGGTACGAATGCAATTAAGACGCCTAACTCCTTCTTCCACCAGTAATCATCGCTCAACGGGGAAGTAAAAGAAGGAATGAATAGCCATTATATTCAATTTACTCGAATCGTGTTCTCCTTCTTACCAAGATACCAATGGTCAAGGTACCCATAGCAACTAGCAGAATGGCTCTCTAGGAAAATCCCTTTGCAGAAAATTAAATCAGATCTTCGGCAAAGTATGTCTAATTCAAACCACACTCCAACAAAGAGAATGATGTGAAACAAACGCTTTCATTTCATTTGTTAGGATTTGAACATATACGACTTCGAACAAAAAAAGAATGGCTGATAACTATCAGAAAAGTCATTTACTTGAATCTTAAAACGGCTTCATCCGAATTTGAATGCATCTGGTTATGGATAAAAAGAAGGGTCCTGTGGAAAGTATCAAAGCAGTTGGTTGATGTCGTGCATCCCATCCATGAACATGAGCAGTGCATACTATGCAAGAGATGGTTGCCACACTATCTTTCCTGTTCTATTGATATACCCCCAGGTTTCATAAGCAACGCTTATCCGGGCTAATCCATTGTGAAATGGTTCCGCATCCAAAAATTGTGGTGAAATAACCCACTTTTCTTCTTTGTCAATATATCCCCATTTATTGTCTAATTTTACTGGAGCGAGTCCCTCTGCATACGATTTTGCATTATCATATCGTGGTTTAATGATGATCTCCCCTGTCTTGTCTATATAACCTGATTTTCCACTCACAGGAGCTTTATATTCCGTAACTTTACGCTCAAATATCGGTTTATCCTTATCAGATGCATCAAGTTTAGCGTAACCTGATTTGCTGCCTATATTTACAGCGGCTAATCCCTCAGAAAATGATTCAGCCCAAGAAAATTGGGCGGGGATTACCATTTCTCCTGTTGTATTTATGAACCCCCAGCTGTCACCTTGTTTCTTTGTGTTAACTGGTGCTAAACCTTCAAAAAACGACTCAGCCCCCGTAAATTGGGGGTCTATGACCATTTTACCTGTTACATCAATGAACCCCCATTCACCGTGTACTATAGCACCAGCGAATCCCCAATCAGAAAAAAGGGTATTTACTGCAGCCAAACCCTCTGCAAAACATTTAGTATAGCTAAACTTCGGTTCAATGACCATTTTCCCTTTCAAATCGATGAATCCCCATTTTCCCGATAAAACTGAACCAATCTGCACGGGTGCAAGGCCTTCTGAAAACGGGTCTGCTCCTGCAAATTGTGGTTCAATTACAAAATTCTCATTTTTGTCGATGAACCCCCATTTACTGGTCAAGATGTCCTCCCCGTATTGCACGGGAGCCAATCCCTGGGAAAATGCACGAGTCATTATATAAGTAGGTTTTATGGTAATTCTACCCGTTTTATCGATAAATCCTGCCTTTTTTCCTTTAGTTCTTATAGGAAACAGCGGTTCTTCAACCATAATTCATTCCACATCGTTCAGCTAATTTCTTATCCCTAAGAGTTACTTGAATATATAAGACTACTAATAGAACGCGGGAAATCTAATCTCTAATCTTTAATCAATATCTGGATATCTTATGCTTTTTAGGATGTTCCATTTATTTTTTAAAAAATCCCGTAGTTATTATATTATAGTAGGCGATGTGAAACAAACGCGTTCACATCATTTTCTAAGAATTGCAATTACGTCTTCGAAAAAAAAGAAGAATGGCATATTATCATTAGAAAAATTGCTTCCTCTTACCTTAAAGGCTGAATAGTCGGTTAAATTAGATTACGCCCGGATTATGGATACAAAAATAAACAGCGGTATTTTATGGATACTGGGAGAGCATTTGATTCACAACTTCTTTCGACAAAGATGGTCAGACAAGTAGAAAAAAGAGGTGATGATCATATGTCCAAGTCCATAAAAGACCGGATTAAAAAGATTCCAGCAGATGCATATGAAAGTTTAACATACATTATCGTGGCAATAATTTTCATATGTATCCTGATTGGTTTCATTATTTGGCAACTTATTCTAATGGGTCAACTATTTGGTGTGCTTCTGGGTCTTATTACTTTTACAGCGCTCATTTCCACCCTTTATGCATATTTCAAAGTTGAAAGGAGCGAGGATAACCCTAGGCTCGCCTTGAAGCTCAGGATTATAGCAACCATCATCTTCTTTGCTTTTCTAATTGAAGCAATTTTTACAGTTGTGGTGTTTTATTCTCCAATTATACACCCTTTCCTCGCCCAATTGTTTTCTAATATCGGGTTGGGATATAATTATCCTGGGGTATCACTTATTATGATAGGCATCCTCGTAATAATTGTCATTATTTTCTTATCGATTCCAGTATGTTTATGGACAGGAATCTGTAGATCTCTAAAAACATCTGCAGGTTATACTTCCCAAGCTGTTCTTCTTGCAAAGAAACTTGAAGAAAAAACCCCTCCACAAAAATGCCCTACATGTGGATCCAGTCTTAGTGACAATGAAGAATTTTGTGGTAATTGTGGCAAAGCAATTACTCGAGACTGATGTAAATCACGTGATTGAGACATGGATGACGTGAAACAAACGCGTTCACATCATTTTCTAAAAATTACATATACGTCTTCGTCACCTAACAACCCCAGCATATAACTTACTGAAAACAGCTTTGCTGCATTAAAAAAGGATCAATCTGCTGCATCATCGCCAAAAAAGGGGGATTACGGACGCCCATATAATGGCATCCGTAGTGTGTGTTAGCTAGGGTGTCGTCGACGTCGGCGTATTAGAACCAATATTACAGCAAGTAGCAAACCTACGATAATGGCTTCGATGGGAAAGCCGGGAATCGGTGGTGGGGGTGGTGGAGGAGTGGTTGGGAGTTCAATGGTGATACTCTCCACATTGCTCCATCCACTGCGAATGAGCTGTTCATCTTCTGCTATCACTGCAAAATAGTAGGTTCCTGAACCAAAGTCGGAGATATCGACCTGTATACTCGTAGTGCTTGTTTGCCAGAAGCTGAGCGAATTATCCATGGTCGCGGTGTCGAACATTTCGAGAGTATATTCGATGGTAGTACCTTCAGGGTCAATGCTAGTGCTCCAAGAAACGGTGAATACCCCATCATCATCCGTGGTTCCTGGATCGTAAAGCGTTGGGGTGGTTGGTGGCTGATTGGCTACACCAATCGATTCCACATTACTCCAGCTGCTTGGCACGCCATCATTATCGTAAGCCAGAACCCGGAAATAGTATGTGATTCCAATGAGACCGCTAACAGCTTGGCTTGTGACTGCAGGAGTCCACTCCTGAAGTATGTTGCTGAAATTACTTTCATTGCTGAGTTGAAGCTGGTAGTAGCTGATGGTACCGTCAAAATCCCAACCTGCACTCCAAGAAACGGTGAAGGCACCATCTCCATCGGGATCTTGAATTGGATCCAAAGAGGGTGCTAAGGGAGGTTCATTGTACCACCATGTGATGTCTAGTTGATAGAGGTGAGGGCTCCGGTCATCATAATTGGTGGAAAATATACTACGCCAGCGTAAGTCGTTGCCTCGATAGGTGAATTCGTGCAAAACACCTAGAGAGACGGTCTCCCAGTGAACACCACCGTCAGCGGTAAGCTGCCAAATAGCACTGGTATAGTATGGTAAGAAGGCGTCGAAAGTAAGGGTGGCATTCTCAATTAGTCTACTATCGCTGTGGATGTCTATCGACTGGGCTACAACATCACTCACATTATAGGTACTACCCGGGCTCCGGAAAAGGCGAAAGATCATCAAGGAGGTGCCGTTGGCAACATAGAGATAATCTCCCTGCATGGTGGCCATGGCTGCAATCATTGGAGTGGCATTGTAGGAGGCGATAAGCTGGGGGGTTCTTGGGTTAGTTGCGTTAAGGAGGTGGATACCGCCGAATCCCTCAGTTATTATGACATAGGGACCAAAAATCTCCACACCCGTAGAGGCGTTACTGCCTGGAAGATTATACAAAGAGAACGTGGAAACATCAAAGGGGTTAGTCACATTCTGCAATGAGATGCCCCTATCACCCTCAGCGAGAACACCGATGTCTCCATCTACAGCGACATCAGAAAGCCAAAATGGTTTGGTGGTGCGGTTGGTCAATACGAGACTGCTGAGGTTGGTAGCATCATAGATGTAGAAGCCAAAATCGAAGGGGGGCGATGAATACATCGCTGTGGCGTAAACAAAATGTCCCTGAACACATAGATCCCAATAGCTGTTCCCATCGGTTACGTTAGAAATTCTTGTTGACATATTATTGGGGTCTGTAACATTGATGAGATAGAGTCCGTCATTACCCGCAGCTAGATAGGCTACATCCCCGACTACTGCCAAATCGTTAATGTTGGTAACAGGATAGTAATCGAGGAACTGAAGATTTGTAGGATCAGTCACATTGAAGGCCAGAAGCCCCTCTTCTAAAGAGCCTCCATCATCAGCAACAAAACAGTAGTGACCCTGAACCACCACAGCATCGTAATCAACTGGGCTGGTGTGATTAATCTTGTCAAGGAGCACAGGATTAACAGGATCACTGACATTCAAGGCTAGCAGTCCTTCTGGACCAGCTGCTAGATAGGCAATGTTTCCCAGTATTTTCACATCGAAAACAGGATACCCTGTAAACGTGCTCAATAAGGGAAGATCGGTCAAACCACCACTGCTAGAACCCACTCGATAGATTACCAGACCTGAGCTGGTTGCAATTACAAGATCACCATTATAGAAGGTTAGATCATTTATGACCGCGGCCCCAGTGTCGAATTCATCGACGTAGGTTGGATTCAGAGGATCTATAACATCTAAGATTGCAATGGTTCCGCTATCATCACCAAGGAAGAGGGTATTTCCCTGAAGGGCTAAGCTTTGAATATTGTTAGTCAAGGTGTAATAACCGAGGACCGTTGGTTGACTGGGAACACTAACATCAATTAACTGGATTGTAGACCAAGAGGGGTAGTAGACGATGTTACCATCAACGTGGAGATCGAAGGAAGTGCCCAACCCCCCAATACTAGCTACTACAGAAGGCGAATACGGAGAAGAGACATTGACGATATAAAAGCCATTGCTTGTGGACAAGTAAGCCATATTGCCCACTACATCCACATCATAAACACTTGCCGGTAACGAAGTATTGGAAACCGAGTAGATGTTGTATGGGTCTTCTATGTTAATAATCCGGAGATCATCACAGGCTCCATAGAGAAATCGCCCCTGAATATCAATCTGAGGCCAGTTTCCTCCAAAATTAGACCGGGAATCTGTAAGTATAGGTGTTGCGTGAGGATTGCTTACATTGTAGAGCCGAAGGTCACCAAATCTGGAGACAACATAGAGAATGTCACCTTCCACCTTGAGATCATAAATGAGCGACCAGGTCAATTCCCAAGCCACAAGCTGAGAGACCTGTCTTGGATTAGTAACATTCATGGAGCGAAGAACCCACCCAAGGGGTGACAGACTATACGTCGCCACGTAAGCCCTCCTCCCTTGAACCGCCACTGATTGAGCCCCCTCTGATATCGAATACTGGTCAAGTTGAAAGAAGGTGTAATCACGTTGGGAGGTCACAGTTCCAGTACCCCAACCACTTGCATTGGTCGCACTATTGTCACGACGACCCAGTGTCATGAAATTCTCGCTAACCCAATTAGATCCAGGTAAAGGTACACTATCAATCGCAATCTGATCAGAAGCACTTGACAAATAAACAGTAGGTTTAGCCATTATTGAGAAAGACAGTAGAAGAACAGAAACCATCAAGATAAAAGACCAATATCTGGTCAAAGATAAGCTCTCCAGATATCTATTCTAATCCTAATTTATCATTCTTACCTTTTGCAGCTGCTCATAATTTCTTGATTTCCGGGGAAGGCAAAGCTCAAAATCCTTGTACATCATATGAAGTGAAACAAACGCTTTGACATCATTTGGCAGAATAGCACATACGTCTTCGAAAGCAGGAAAAAAAACGCAAATAACACATCAAAAAATAGTCTAATACCATTCAAAAGAATGCACGAAAATTGGATATACAGATAGAAGAAAATACTGGCATTCGCATTCCTGACGCCTACCGAAAAGACCGGGCTAGTCCTTGCGCAGTCTCTTTGCCACGAGCTTCCTTATTTCTTCAAGGACGACAACCATGGATCCGAACAGGACCAACCCTACCCATTCATACCAAGCAAGCGGCACAAGTCTGAAGATTGCTGCCAGCGCGGGGACTACAAAGAGGATTCCGACCAGTATGATGTCGATGAGATAGACGACGATTATGTATCGATTCCGAATGATTCCCATCTCTCGGATTGACTTGGTGGGGGATCTGCAATTCTGGACGCTGAACCACTGGACCACGATGAGAGTAACGAACATCATTGTCCTGATCTTGTCCTCTGGCAAGCCAATATACTGGTAGTAGACGATGATAACTATGGATGCCATGATGCCACCATAGAAGAGCGCTCTACTGAGGTTTCCCCAAGAGAGAATTCGATCCTTCAGGGATCCTGGCCCTTCATCCAAGAGACCCTCCGCTTTTGGCTCGAGAGAGAGAGCAATGTCTAGCATACCATCGGTAACGAGGTTGATCCAAAGGATTTGAATCGGAAGCAGAAGAACAGGATTCACGAAAAGCAGGAGCACTGCAAGGATAGTGAAGCTTTCTGCCAGATTCGTCGATGTCAGAAAGAGAACAACACGCCGGAGCGAGGTCAGGATGTTTCGACCCTCTTCAATGCCGTCGACAACTGCTTCAAAGCGCTCGTCCTGCAGCACGATATCGGAGGCCTCCTTGGCGATGTCAGTTCCGGTGACACCCATGGCTATGCCAACGTTAGCTTGTCTTAGGGCTGGGCTGTCATTTACGCCATCGCCCGTCATGCTGACGAGCTTGTCGAGGCTCTGCAGTGCTTTCACGACCCTGAGCTTGTGGATTGGGCTCGTTCTGGAGAGAACTGTGGCACCATGAGTCAGTGCGTCCTGAAGCTGCTGGTCATCCATAGCATCTATCTCATTACCAGTAAGTGTCAGGTCTCTTCTCTCCTCAACAAAGATGCCCACTTCCTGTCCAATTGCTTTGGCTGTAAAGGCATTGTCACCAGTTACCATGATCACATCAATGCCTGCACTGTTTGCTTTCTTGATGTAGTCCCGAACTCCTTCCCTCGGCGGGTCGTTAATTCCACAGAACCCAACGAATATCATATCTCGGAGGTCCTCGTTGACGATCTGGGTCTTATCAGAGGGCACAGTCCTGACCGCGCAGGCTAGCATTCTGAGTCCTTGTGAAGCGAACTCCGTCACGATCTCCTCTGTGTTGGACGGGCTCGCAAGAAACTGCTCTATGACCTCTGGGGCTCCCTTCACTATGACCAGATTTCCATCTCCTTCTGCACCCAGAAGACTGCTGGACTGATGAAGCGTAGCCATGAATTTCCTCTCGCTGTTGAAGGGAATCTCAGAAATACGTGGCCAGGCCTCATCGAGCACATACTTGTGAAGACCGACCTTCTCCAGCGTTACCAGTAGAGCTGCTTCGGTAGGAGACCCTCGTATCCTCCATGCCCGATCAGCTCCGGTGCAGATTCGCGTTGGGTCGTCTTCTGTGAGGCACTCCGAATAGACTTCTGAGTCGTTACAGAGAGCCATCATCGCTAGAAGTCTTTCAAGGTCAGGGTATTCCTTGAGCTGACCTCCCTCGATTCGTTCTTCTGAAGACGACTGGCTCACATCGAGGTCGGGCGAACGTAGGCATCCTTCTGGGCCGCAGCCTGCAAGGAAGACCCCTCCGCTTTCGAAATCAAATCCTGAGCCACTTACCTCGAACATATGGTTCGGAGTGAATATCCTGCGGGTCATCATTTGGTTCTTCGTA
>JABXGY010000436.1 GCA_016550395.1 archaeon
ATAAAGTGTCAAAATAACACTTTCCAGATTATGCAATAACCATTGTATTCTGCCAAAAAGTGTCACAATGAGTCATTTTTTTGGTCATAATAACATGATTCTCCCTACTTCACAGTTAAAATTCATTAAGAACAGGTGCTGCTTTCTTGAGGCTCCTCTGTTTGGGAGCATATCTTGAGGCTCATCTGGATTCCAATACCAAATAACTATTGCATCTGCAAGTGGAATAATCACTTATTGTTATATTCTAAAGGCGCTATTAGGAAATATGAAAATACATCCTTCAAGAAAAGATATGATAATATAAATTGAAATCCACGATTTAACCAAGCAGTTTGGTGATATTATGGCCGTTTACAATGTTAGCTTGGAAGTCCAAAAGGGAGAAATCTTTGGCTTTTTAGGTCCGAATGCTGCAGGAAAATCTACGAAAGTAAAGATGGAAGACGGACACGTCGTCTTTGTGATAGAGGAAGCCGACCGCACCAATCCCCCTATCAATCGTTCACTCATTGAAGCTAGTCTGAATATCGTGGAGCTCCGTGAATGTATGCTCAGTCTCGAAGATATCTACTGAAAGTCATTGGAGGTTGATGAACGTATGCTGAAAAAAGTATGGGTAATGGTTCGTACTGAAATCCGTATGGTCTTCAAGAGTCGCCAAGTTAAATCCATCCCTGTGATGGTTATCATATTCTCTGTCATGTTTTCGGTATTTATGGCGTGGTTTACCATTGCCATGCCTGCACTCCCGGATCCTTTCTTTTACCGTTTAATGATGGCCTCCACAATGGGTCTGGTCGTCGTCATGATGCCGGTGATATTACCCGTAATGATTGCTGCTGATTCCATTGTAGGCGAGAAAGAGCGCCGCACCCTAGTCCCCTTACTGTCTACGCCCCTTACCGATTCAGAGCTGTTACTTGGCAAGTGCCTCACCGCCATTGTGCCGGGTTTGGTAGTCGCCTATGCTAACTTCATCTTAGCCCTGGGCATAATGAACGGGATGTTCCTCTTTATGGCACCCTTCTTGCTGTGGATATGGCCCACCCTACTGGATGTCGTCCAAGCGTTGATTATGCCCCCCCTCTTCTCGGCTCTGGCTGTCGGATTTACTGTCATCATCTCGGGTCGGGTCAGTACGGTCTATGAAGCCTACCAAATCAGTACGTTAATAGTTCTTCCCGCAATGCTCATTCCCTACATTGGACTCCTTCAAGGTTCAGGATTCGATTGGCTAATCCTGAGCCTCGTCGCTGTTATCCTTGGCATCGCGGACTATGCGGTCTTCCGGTTGTCTCTTAACCTTTTCAGTCGTGACCGGCTTATCAGTCGTCTCTAACTGAGAACGGCGCCGTTTGTGGCGGATTTAATTGTAACCGATCTTGATACCTGAGAGGTGACATAATCGTTCAAAAATTGAACTTCGGAATGGTAATGTGGTTGAAACCTTTTTATTCTTGGTTTTCATGCATGAGTGTGGAGTTGTGGTATCGGTAAGAATTTTGGATTATTTGAAATGGGTGACTTGATCATGAACCCAACCAGAAAAAAGATTGTTGTGGTCGCTTTTTCCTTCCTTTTGTTGTCTTCTCTTGGTGGCTTTCTGGTCATTAAACACATATTGGATAATATGATTATTCTTCAAGAATCTGAGGGATGGTGGGTCGGAAATCCCGAAGATTTTGGATTTGATGTGGCAAAGCTTCAATGGGTGTATGATTGGGCTAACAAGCGTGATTACATGCGAAGTGTGTTGATAGTTAGACATGGGGTTCTGGTTGCTGAATGGTATTTTAATGACGGGGCGAGAGATAAAGCGTTTCACATTCATTCTTCTTCGAAGAGTGTGTTGTCGGCAATATTCGGTATTGCCTATGAGATGGGATACATTCCGGATCTAGATAAGAAGATGATGGATTATTTTCCTGAATATGAGTATCTCAATCTTGATCCTTGGAAGTATAATATCACTATTCGCCACCTTTTACAAATGAAAGGAGGGCTGGAATTTGATGATTCGGGTGCTTCTTGGCTTGAGTATGCTGGCAGTTCTGATTGGGTTAGATATGCCTTAGAATTACCGAAGAGTCATGAACCTGGTGAAGACTGGGATTACAGTACTCCCCAAACGAATCTCCTTTCCGTGATTTTAACCAAGGCAACAGGGATGAGCACAAAGCAATTTGCAGACTTGTACTTATTTGGTCCTTTGGATATCACGATAGCTCAGTGGTCACAGGACCCCCAAGGATACTACACTGGTGGGCATGAAATGTATTTCACTCCACGAGATATGGCTAAATTCGGTTTGCTTTATTTAAACAATGGCACTTTAAATGGAGAAGAAATTGTATCCACGGAGTGGGTGCTGGAATCCATCCAGAATTACGAGTATGGAAACAGAATTGAAAGTATTTTTAGGTATATTGAAACTAGCAGTGCGGGTTATGGATACCAATGGTGGACAGCGACATTCTCTGACCACTTTTGTTATATGGCTAGAGGGTGTTGTGGACAAGTCATCTACTGTATTCCCTCTCTTGATTTGGTTGTAGTTACGACCGCCAAGGGCACAGTAATGGATAACCCAATCGTGTTCGACCAAATCGCATACATTGATCTTTTTTTAGTCTACAATATCATTCCTACAATCATTCTAAACTCATAAAGTGTTTAACAAAAAATTAGGTTTCACCAGGGATTTTTAAAAAAGGTGAACATTCCCAGATATGAAATATACCACAAATGTATCGTGTCAGGCGTTCCATCCCTATTCCAAATCCTGATATTCTATTCGCC
>JABXGY010000437.1 GCA_016550395.1 archaeon
AAGTGCCAAATACCGATTTTGCAATACTTAACTATTTTAATCCTCTTGGTTCATATCAAAAAGCCGTAGTAGAATCTACTTCAAACTGGTACTGGATCCGCGATCTTTTGGAAACCAATCGTATTGAACTGATTCTTGCCCACGCCAAATATCTTAAAGCCATATCCTATGCCAAGGTCAAAACCGATAAAGTCGATTCACATACCCTGGCTCAACTCCTCAGGTTAAATCTGATCCCGGTTGCTCATCAAATATCACCGGATTTAAGAGATTCACGTGATTTGATGCGCGCTCGATTAGGCTTGGTTCATAAGAAAACCAGTTGCTTGAACAGTATCCATCGCCTGCTTGAAAAATTTAATCTGTCCATACCAGAAAACTGCAATCTACATGATCTTTCTACACTGGATCGATTATCAGAACTGCCCCTATCATCTGAGTACAATTTTCACCTCAACGCCCTGATCGAACAAATTAGATTGCTGCATAAACATATCAATATGCTGGAGAAATCATTACATCCATCGCTAATCCCAAATAACGATGTACAAAGGCTTTTGCATGTGCCTGGTATCGGGAAAATTATTGCCTTCACCCTATATCTGGAGATTGACGGCATTAAGCGTTTCCCCGATGTAAGTAAGTTTTATTCGTACTGCCGGTTAGTGCCCGGAGCGGATAACTCAAATAGAAAAAACAAACATAAATCAGGATGTAAGGACGGTAATAAATACCTAAAAATGGCTTTTAATGAAGCAGCCTTTCGTGCCGTTCAGTACTACCCTGAAATAAAAAAATACTTCAACGGTTTAGCAAGAAGAAAACATAAAAGCATTGCCCGGACATTAGTCGCAAAAGAATTAGCAAAAATCTGCTATCACATACTGAAAAACAAAAAAGATTTCAATAATAAATTCAAAAGCATAGAACTAAGCAGAGTTAAATCTAAGCAATGGCCGCGCCTGGTAAACCCGGACGCCTAACTGTTCTAAATATTTTAGAACCTCGCTATTGATTGGGGAGCCGGGTGCTGTGCCTGTATGTTATCTGGGATACCTGGTTGAATAATCAGAATTCTTATAGTAAACGGCTGTAGGAATAAGCCCCGAAAGGTGTTTGGACGCCAATGCGTTTGAAAAGATAGAAAAGGCACGAGCTTATAATTAATTTTTCCACGGTCTTTTAAATTTGTCAAAGAACAAAAATTGCTAAATTTTTGTACAGGAATACTATTTTTTCTTGACTAGGTCCTTTTAAAAGGTGTTAGGCACAAAGGTTCCCGTTTCTATGGAGCGTTCGCAATCCAGTACAAAAAAAGTTAGGCTTTTAGCCGATATTTTAACTCTTGACATCAGTAGTTCTTAAAAACACAATTTCGGCTTTTACGCCGTCGGCATCAATCCCTAGTCCCTTCATCTCATTACCATCAGGTGAAAGTTCTAGCTCATAGTTGTCAAGAATGTATGTCTTTTCCTTTCCCCTTTGAATAAAAGTATAACTTGTCCCATTCAAAATAACTGAATTGCCATTGATTAGTCCTGTCAGCAATTGCTGGACGACGGTTGGAGTTTTCTCGATAAAGTAAGTGACGACCTCCATTGCATTAAGAGCTTTGCCACTCTGCGAAAGATTCAATATTTTTTCATAAGATTCGACGTGAGCCATGTCCAATTCTGGTGAAGCTCGCCACACACCTACAACACTCAAAGACGGCTTACTTTGCTCCCCTGTTTTGGGTTCTTCCGGTGAGGGAAACGATAGCTTATGTACCGGTTTTATTCCCTCTAAGTATGTACTCAAAGTTTCCTCTTGAAGGACCTTTTCTATCACCTCTTTGAGCTGTGACTGAAGGCTTTCACCCCAGAACGGATTGTCAGTGTCGTAATATAGATAACGCAAGTCTTTTAGATCGAATGGCACGTCATTTTCTTCCCTCGTAAGGATTACAACTGGTTTACCGATTGCCTGAGCTAATCCAACCTCATATAGCACATTTGGATCTTTCCCTGTGAGCTCTGCAACAACTAGCCGGGAGGCGCGAATAGACTTCCAAATGTCGTCCATAATACGTGGTCTGGAGTAAATTTCTTCCCCGCGCACACAACGAAGGCCGCACTGCTCAACAGCAGGTCGAATCACGCTCTCGTATTGAGTTTTGAACAGCGAAGCAAATGGCATCACCACAAAGCATGACTGTTCCAATTGCCCAAGTTCAACACCGATTATTGCGGGTTTTTCATTCATTATGCATCTACTCGTTTTAGATTCGATAAGCCTAACGTTTCTGGTAACCGACCCGCGGAAGGAGGTTAAGCCGAGTGTAGCGGGTCTGGTTGACCAACGAGTTAGACGTTACTTAGCATTATGATGCTTGAGGTTTTCTTGTCACATGAGGTCACGCAAAAGAGATTTTACATACGAAGAAACCACTGAGCTTTGGAGAAGCTCATCTGGATAGAACCGTGCATAGTCATCACGAATTAGCTGGACTCCATTTTCAAGGATTTTATCAAAATCGTCCTTTCCGAGTACAATGTACGGTTCAAAGCTAATAGATTGAAGCAGATCCCGAACGTCGCGTACACCCTCTAGCTTGTGATCTGATAATGCCCGAGAGATCCGAAACTTCCACAGATCGTATGCCATACCAACAAGTTGCGTGATTCCAGCAAAGTAGTTTATACGCAAATCGATATATATCTTATCCTCAATGAAATCCGGGACTTCAGCTTCATCAACGATTAGGGGCAACATTACTGTTCTTCCTTCCTTCTGCTCTCGGGCAAGTGCTTTCTTGTATTCGGACTTAGTCCAAACGATTTTATTGTAGTTCTCAGTGATGAGGATAGCGATGTAGCGCGAATCGTCCATTGCTTTGGCGATCTCGTCAGTTAGGCTTTGCCCAACTTCTAGTTCCCACTCGTAGAGTCAAACGTCTACTGAGCAAACATTAAGAGTCTTGGCTAAGTGCGTCGCTTCTTCCTCATCTAGGGACGAGTGACTAATGAATATGTCTGACTTGGCAGTTCATCGAGCACCTCTCTCGATTTGCGACATGGTTTTACTCTCCGTTTAAAGTATTTATGCATTGACTAGAAATTTGATTTAAAATCGTGATATCTAACGCGGCGCTGAGCGGAGCCCCTTGGGGCATCTGCTCGAGTTGCCCAGTTCGCGCCGCTTCATGCGGTGCGAACATTGGTAGTCCGTGTACATACCTTAGTTAGGCTAGCAGAACATCCCGAATTCAAGAGTGATACTCTCTGTCACACCGCCTGTCCTGGAGATCATATCCACGAATTAGATCAGCCACGCAGACGCTGTATTAGATATGCTGCCCAGGCACCGACCGTCTTAAGTTTCAAATATTGAGTCTCCGCGTCATAAGAGTCTTCTGGTGGAATCTCTATGTCGAATTCCTCTTCCAGAGCCATCGGAAACTCTTGCAGGTCTAAATCATCCATGCCTAAATCTTCGATCAAACGACTTTCCGCTCGAATATTGGATCCCTTAGAGCAGTGGTCGGTCACGAGTGGTTTGATCTTTGCCAGCATTTCTGACATCGAGAGTTCCGGGCGTGATAGGCTGTCCTTCTGCTCAGGAGCTCGCATCGGCTTATGCGGCGTTGCACGGAATTCCAAGTTAGTAGCAAGCTGGTTAAGACCTTCCTCGTAGCTAGACTTGAATGGGATCATCTGGTAGTTTGTCCAAAGAGGCGGTGGATCACACGGTTTTACATCAAGCGGGATTACTCGTAACCGTCCCTTACGTTCCAAGGCGATAGCAACATTTGTTTCCATCTTCACCCACTCTGATTCTATTGCTGCCGGCGTGATCACAGTGACCATGTGGGTGCTCTCTTGCAATCCTCGGTTGATCGCCTCTACCCAGCTTTCACCTGGTTGAATACTATCAGGAGCAATCCAGACCTTTATGCCTGATCGCCGCAGATCTTCCGCCAATTGATGTGCGAAGCGGGTATCCGCGTGATCGTAGCTAATAAAAACCTGCTTAGACTTGGTCATAATAATCCTTGTCGATTTGGATTTCTATATCATTTGTCAAAAGTGTCTAATCGGGCGGATGAGGAGCGCCCGCAGGGCGTCTGTTCAATCCGCTGGTTGTGGGGCGCTTTACGCCGAACATACAGTGGATCCTCCTCATCCGCCCGATTGTCGAGGGCGCGAAGCGT
>JABXGY010000438.1 GCA_016550395.1 archaeon
AAACTACAAATGCATCAGACGTCCCAGGAATGGAATATGGAGGGTCAGCAATGAAATCGGAAGGGAGAAAATACAATCCACAACCACATATGCGAGAATGGTTTGATGGGGTGAAATTTTCCCGTTTCACGAAGCGCGTCCACTTCTCCCGGAGAACTTGGTCCTTTGGGAATGAATGAGAGGAGATTGGACTATTCTGAAGCTCTGAGGAATAGTGGGATTTACATCCAATAACCACACACCTTGATGGCGAGATGAAAGAACAAGAGGAAAGGAGCAAAGGAAAGTAAGGATAGAACAGGACAGATCTGCGAAAGAAAACATTAAATTAACAAACGAATATAGGTATGCCTATAGAAGAGTCAACAGAACCAGCTGTAACCATTGCCTCCTTAATACCAACCCTATTCTACTGGCCCGATAACTGACCGGTTGCCTAACCCACAAGTAGGCCGGATTTTACACAGAGTCCAATACTAAGCTATACTGTTTTGGGATTTTATTATAAGTAGAGCGGTTATTCCTGAATGCAAGAAGGACTACTGGTCACGAAGAACTACAAGAATGCTTGAGACGAATCAAAAATACTGAAGTATCATTCAGTTTAATGGAATTCACAACATATCAGCAAAAAACAAAATAAGGAAGAACGATGTTCAGCCGGAGTGAGAACAATTGGCCAGAGATTACTCATTATTTTACACTGTACAAATGGAACAACAACATAATATCTGCAAAACAACCGGGATATGAACGAGTAGCGTCCTGCTTTGGACTGAGAACATCACAAAAGTACATATATATCACCCTAGGAGTGAGCTTTTTTGGCTGAACTAGATTTCACTTCAAAATATCTCGAGTTTGAGGCCTATATTTCTTGCAGTGCGACTTATACAATGATGGCGATGTCGACCTTTTCATTCTTGCTCTAATCGTTCTTCATCCCGAACATTGCACACGACGATATTTCCCGTAACGTTTCTCCAAAGGATCAGTTCAGAATCTTCTCGTCGAAATAATACTTCGGTGTAATTCCAACGTTACCAATCAACATAAGTACCAGCTGTAATTAAGAAAAATGAAATCAGTAGTACGTCACTAGTTGCCACATTTCAAATAAATCCTCATTGAAGGGCCTGGGAACCGAAGGGGTTATGTTCCTTATGTGTTGACGGTATCCATCCAATTTCATTATGCCAAATCTTAGCGTCGAAATATCGACACCTCCAGCTGGAGGACTCCCTATAGGGGAGGGTATGTCGTGCAGAATGACCTGTCCACGGTGTGCTAACTTTTAAGATGACAACACTATTAGTTTCAAGCAATATGTTTACACAGCAAAAATTCGAGTATTGCTTCCAATTGGGGAGTGTGCATTAATTAGGCTGTATCCCTGAACCCACTTGATACATTGAGTACGTTTTGCACATCGGAGAGTTGATGTTGGCTTATAAAATTTCGGGGTTTCAGGTGGATGACGCAAAACGTAGGATAGGAAACATAACCCCTTCGGTTTTCGACCCCGTATTCAATCAAGTTCAAGGGTTTATGTTGAACGTTCAAGAAGCAAATTATTCCCACTATGAATGAATATGCTTACCTAATTCGAGCTGGTAAAGCCGAATCAGTATCATATGATTCTTGTGTTAGGGTCCCATTCGAAGATGACAGAGATAATTGTCTGCTCTCCATCTTTTGTCCAAACTCCAAACGGAAATCTGTCGCAGTCGCAGTACTGACGAGATCTGCATCACAAGTCAGAGTTGTTCCTTTCAAAAGGAGAAAAAAAGAAATAAAAGCAAGTCTACATTTTGTTGGATGCCATATCAATCCCTCCAAATAATTGGCCTCATTAGTGATTTGATGGTTATAAGAACTCATGATTAGTAATTACGAATTCAACTATCATTCTCCGGCTCAGGCTAACCTTTGTTCGGGGATCCAGCGTTCACGTTCCACCACCATAGGATGATTGATATGTAGGTGAAAATACCACCCAATCGATATATCCAAACCTTTGTCATCAAGATAGTCCAAAGCAGCCAAGTTTTCTCATCGAACACAATACTCAAGAAG
>JABXGY010000065.1 GCA_016550395.1 archaeon
ACTCCAAGTCTCACCGACTTTCTAGCTATAGAAAAAACCTCACTTTCTAACACCACATCTTATTACAAATCCATCAAGACTCAACCTAAAACGCCACCACCTCGTCCAATACTACGATTTGAAGATCCGTTTCTCATCCTTCCCACTGGGGGAACAACCGGGCTACCCAAAGGTGCAGTGCTTTCGCATCGTCACGTCTTCTGGAATTCAGTGAATACCATCGTCTGCTGGGGTATCAACCCCACCGACGTCTGTCCAATCATCTTTCCGCTCTTCCATACCGGCGGTTGGAACGTTCTTCTCGTCCCGCTCTTGCATGTTGGCGCACGCATGATTCTTTGGCAAAAATTTAACGCTATCGAGGTTCTCCGCCGAATTGAAGAAGAAGGCTGCACCATTGTCATCGGGGTTCCCACTATGTACCACATGATGATCAATACACCGGAATTTACTAAGACTGATTTTAGCTCTGTACGCTTTTGGCTTAGTGGCGGAGCACCATGCCCGGTCTCAATTATGGAACACTTTTGGAAACGGGATCAAGAATTTGCAATGGGCTATGGACTCACCGAAGTGGGACCGAATAACTTCTATATGCCACCCGGAGCATCAAAACAGAAACCAACTGCCGTCGGCCTTCCTTTCTACCACAATGAAGTTCGCCTCGTTAATGATGAGCTTAATGATGTTCCACAAGGCGAGGTGGGTGAACTCCTTCTCAGGGGACCTCACGCGTTCAGTGGGTATTGGAATAACCCCCAAGCCACGCAAGACGTTATTGAACCGGATGGCTGGATTCATACAGGAGATCTAGCTCGTCAAGACAAAGACGGCTTCTTCTACATTGCCGGACGCAAGAAGCTACTAATAATCAGTGGTGGCGAGAATATTTTCCCTACAGAGATTGAACGAGTTCTTGATGAACATAAATCGATTGATGCAGTCGCTGTCGTTGGGATGCCGGATAAAAAATGGGGAGAGGTTCCCATTGCCTTCGTGGTGTTGAAAGAAGGGGCAACCATTGCGGAAGATGAGCTAAAAGATTTCATGCGGTTAAAATTAGCGAGTTACAAAATACCTAAGAAAGTTGAATTTCTTGAGGAACTACCATTAACAAGTGCGGGGAAAATCGACCGGCGACATCTTGAGGAGAAGGCGTTGCAACTCGTTGCGGACTAAGGAGTGGAATATCCTTCTAGGATAATTCAGTGAATTATGAGTTTGTTTTAATTAAATTACTTCTGGTTCCGGTTCGGCAGGCTTCATTGTTGAAGCAAGGCTCAGGGCTCCTCCTATAATTGCTAGAATCGCCCCAATCCATCCAAACAACCCACTTATGATAAACAGCGGAATGGCAAATATGATGGCAAGAATCCCACCAAGCTTCTCGCGCTTCATGTAAATGATAAGCGTAGCGATAAGTACCAAAACCCCCATTGTCACAGCAGCTGCTAGGTATATAGTATATATTTGCAGTGAAAGCATCAGAAGTCCAGTATATTCAGGAGGCAGGCTTGGAATCATCGCCATAAGCGTAAAGAGACCCACAAAACCATAGGCTTGTGATCCTATTATCACGATGCCACCAATCAGGGTTAGAATCCATCCAGCCATTCTCAATTGAGGTGATTGTGAACTTACACTCATGAATCATTCCTCCAATTGGTTGATTAAGACCTGAACCCTATATCTGTCATCTTGCTCTTAAAATATATCCCTAAATGATCTAAATACCAGATTTCTGCTGTCGTTATTATGAGGGAATCATTGGGAGAATCCAGTGATAGAAAGGCTGGTTTCAAAAGCTGAGCTCTTCGACTTTATGCAATCGAAGTTGTCCGCCATAAGAAACTTTAGTCTATTCTTTTGATTGACACCCTTCTTAAAATCAGTACAGAAAAAATGGTGAAATGTGAA
>JABXGY010000066.1 GCA_016550395.1 archaeon
ACCGCGTCCCGGCACCGCCCCAAAGGGAAGCCCACTCGCCTGGAAGGAAGAATCTTTCATTCAGAGGCGATATATTGGCTATATCATTATGTCTGCTTGAGACGAGAGTTTCATGACGATTTTATGGCCTTCATACACCACATATAAAAGGCCAATAAAAATTGGGATGCCAATCCCAACTAAAATCATTGGGAAAACAACCAAAAAACCTGAAAGGTATGGCGATATCAACCGTGGACAACTGACGTGAGAAAACAAGAACAGTGATATTAAACTCCCTCCATGGATGAGATAAGCACCCAACAGAAATTTTACATCTCGCGCTAGCTCTGACATTTTCACATCCATGGCTAGCTCGCGAATTCCTGTTAACAGAAACCCCATCATAACCAGATTCAATACTCCCCCAATGGCATAGATCGGCCACAACGCGTTAACCAGAACATAGGGAAATAGACAATAATCGACAATAAATAGTTCAACAATATCTGGAATCATAACAATGATCAGCACAAACGACAAATATTTTGCTCTCTCAAAGGAACGAGAATACTCTACACACTGAATCAGCCCCATCGAAATCAGGATGAATCCAGCAAAGTCAGGTAACAAATTAATGCCAACAACCCGAAAATCAAATGCAGTAATTAATACCCCCCAAAGAATATTCATGAACCCCCTATTAGTCAACAAAGACCCCTCCAAATAGATGTTTAGAAACAATCTTAATAAAACAAACCATGCAAAAAAATTACCATCATTGATTAACAAAAAATCAAGTTCGCCATACTAATAATCACAATTTTTGCCCTTTTGTTGGTTTTCATAGCTAAAACAGTCACTAATGAAAAAAGAAATGATAAGCCACAATGACCTAGCCCCGCTCTCGGAAACCCGTGACAGGATTTCACGGCACGAATGCCGCCCCCAAAGGGAAGCACACTCGCCTGGGAGAAAGGTTTCGCCCCGAAGGGCAGGTACCCGAATCGGTGTGGCTACAGATTTCCAGCGGGGATATCGAGGTTTTTAAAATTCTAGGCTTGCATTGCGGCTTTTCCTCGTTGAAGCCAAGTATGCTTGTTCCCGGGGTAACCTCCGGAGACAGGAGGTATGTTTCCTGTCACCTTTCTCGCTGCATTACTGTGCGTTGTGGCGCCTTATAACGGTTACGTTTCGACCTTTCTTTGGGCTTTTTTTGTTGCGGATTCGGGATTTAAGTCGGTTTTGTTCGTCATTTTGCGTAGTTAGATGCGTTAAAGTGTGGTTTTTGGGGTTTTCGCTTGGTTATGGCGCGCATTAACCGATTTCCGCGGGTTTCATAGAAAAACGTAACGCAAAGTTATAAATGGGAGATGTGTGGAGATGGGGGCGCTTAATTACCCATTGGGTGGGAAAAGAAATTATGCAAATCTTAGCTACTGTGTTGATGTTTATTATCAACTGGTTCGTCATTGCCTTCGTTATCATGTTAGCTGGGAAAATTGTGGCTGGTATGGAGGCAACCTTTGTCAAAGCATTGATTGCTTCATTAGTTGGTGGCATTATCTCGGCGGTTCTCTACTATGCTTTCATATTTTTGCCTATTCTTCAACCGTTTTGGTGGGCAGCTGGTCTTGTAATATTCATTGTCTACCTACTAGTCATTAGGTACTATTTCCAAACCGGTTGTATTGGTGCTCTAATAGTCGCCATACTAGCTTTTATCATCTATCTCGTCTTTGCCTGGCTCTTTGAATTCTTCTTGGCTCCACTCTTACCATTCTAAGAATAGGGAGTCTTTGTTGGCTCCCTCTTTCTCTCTTTTTTTATAGCATGAGTTGATACTATTTTAATCTGTAGAGAATCATAATTTCCATTAATGGGTGAGATAGCACTGAAGCGTGCTTTAGTAGCAATGTTGCGACAGAAGGTTCATGATCACGTGGAGTGGACCTTGCATTTGGAGGAATTTCTAAGGTTAATCGAAGCTGCGGGATTTGACATAATTGAAACAGTACTACAAACCCGAATGAGAGTTCATGGGGGCTATATGTTTGGTAGAGGGAAGGTGACCGAGATAGCGGCATTAGTAGCACTTGAAGATATTGATGTTGTTGCGGTCTACAATGTCCTCTCTTCGATGCAAAAGCATAACCTGCAAAAAGAGCTGGGTGTCCCTGTGATAGACCGGTACGAAGTTGTGCTACAGGTGTTTGATCGTGAGGCTCGAGATCGTGTGTCAAAGTTGCAGCTCGAATTGGCTCGATTGCAGAAAAGCTATCCCTTCATCAAGGTAACAGAGAGTGAACGCTTGTTGAAGGAACGACCAGCACGGCGAGGGGGACGTGGTCCGGGAGAGTATGCTTACCATGCCCAACTGAGACAGGTAAGAAAACGTATCGCCAAGGTGACATCAGAGCTCGCACGTTATCGTCTGGAACATCAACGGCGAAGGCAGAAGCGATATGAATTGAAGGTGCCTATGGTATGTTTCGTGGGGTGCTATAATGCTGGAAAAACAAGTCTTTTTAACGCCCTAACAGGAGCTGACAAAGAGGTGAGTGATCGTCCGTTTACAACGTTAGCGTCGAAGTGGTCGATGGCAACTAACCCCGAGATGTTCTTTGTAGACACTATCGGGTTTGCTCTAGATTTAGATCCTGAGTTAATTTCTGCCTTTCAGTTGAATCTAGATGACATGCGTGGATCAGACATTTTGTTGCTTGTTGTTGACCTTTCTGATCCGGTGGAACTCTTGAAGATGAAGATTAAGAGTTCTTTAGAGATTTTAAAGGAGACAGGTATTGATACCGAGCGCATATTAGTCGTGTTAAACAAGGTGGATCTAATAGCGAGGGAATTAGCTGCAGAGGCGGCTTCCTTTATTCAAGATGATTACGGGCTTCCTTCAGTATTGGTATCTGCAGAAACGGAGTGGAATCTCGATGAACTTACTAGACGGATTCGTCGTTTATATAATGACGTTGGGGCGATTCCACTATCGTCAGTGAGTGGCTGAGAAACGAACCCTTGATAAAGTCTTGCTCATTACTGGAAACAGTATTGGTGAATGCTGTGACGGAGCAAGCAACATATCAACATTGGATTGATACCCTTGTTCAAGATATTATGGATTACTGGGGAAAAGATGCTCCATGGATTAATTGTAGTTGTGGGCTTTCTGTTTCAGGTTTACAACATGTTGGACGTTTACGTGGAGAAGTCACCTTAACGAATACAGTAATGCATCAGCTACAAAAGAAAGGATGTCAAACACGCCATACTATTGTCCGTTATACCAGTGATGAGTGGAAAGGAAAAACTGGTCAATTAGCTCAGTTTCCGAATACTGAAGAAGCACGGAAATATGTAGGACGCCGTTTAGTAGATGTTCCTGATCCTCAAGGTAAGCTTGATAGTTGGGTTGACCGTTACTGGTTAGATTTCGGTGATTACCTAGACTGTTTCAGCTTCAATGCTAAGCCGCTTAGTACTCACGAAATTTACGATCGGCCTGAAATGCAGGAATTGGTGCGCTATACGATTGAACACCGATACGAGGTCCGGGCAATTATTAACAAGTACCGGGCTCGGAATCCCTACCCTAAAGACTGGTATCCCGTTGATGTTGTCTGTGATCAATGTCAGCGTATAAGTACAACAACTGTTGTTTCTGTTGACTTGGATGCTTATACAGCTAATTATCGGTGCGATGGCTGTGGCAATGTGGGGATTACGAATATTGTAAATGGAAAATTATCGTGGCGAGTTGAATGGGCTGCCCTCTGGAAGGTTCTCGATGTTGGCTTCGAACCCTTTGGCAAGGATCATGCCACACCGGGTGGATCGCGAGATAGTGCCAAAGAAATCGCAGAAACCTTCTTTCATTTTAAACCCCCATTTCCCTTTGCCTATGAGTGGGTGGGTCTTATTGAAGGCGGAGTTGATAAAGGTGATATGGGAAGCTCTGATTTCCATGGTTTTACGCCAAAAACCTGGATTTCTGTTGCTCCGGGTGAAGCGCTCCGCTACCTTTTCTTGAAGAATAAACCAATGAAGCGGATTACACTCGGTCTCGAATATATTCCGAACTACATTGGTCAATACGAACGTGCTGAACGGGTCTACTATAAAATTGATACACCTAAAGCTTCAGAAGATGAAATCGCGGATATACGCCGGAGTTACGAACTAGCCAATCTTAAGGCGGTTCCCGACAAAGCGCCTCTTCAAATTCCTTATCTTCATGCTGTCCTCCTTGCTCAAATCATTCCACCTGATGATCTAAGTGATTTAGCAATCCAAAAACTAAGTAGTAGCAACATAATTCCTTCCTCTCTCACCAAAAGCCAAGAAAAATATGTTATCAAACGACTTGACCGAGCGAATACCTGGGTTACTAATTTTGCTTCCGAGTCGTATCGCATCACAATTCTTCCAGAACCACCTACTAGACTTAACGATGAAGTAGATTCCGAGCTTCGTGAGTGTTACAAACAGCTCCATGACGTCCTTAGTTCCCGAGACTGGACTGAACAGGCAATAACTAACGCCATGAAACCCATTACCCAATCTCTCAAAAAAGATGTTCAGCAACGTTTTTTCCGCAATCTATACCAGGTCTTTTTTGGGCGTGATGACGGTCCGCGTATCTCAGCTTTCTTCGCTTTTACTGATCCCCAATTAGTCTTTAAGCGCCTGCAGTACCTTGCTATGCCTCCTTAATGAGAGCTGGTTAATTTAAAATGCGGTTCCATTACCAAGACGTAACCTATATATGCTCAAATCCATAAAGTCAATTCTATCCCCCTATTCGGATTACGGAGAGAAGTATGCTATGTCAAAACCAGCAGTTAGCGCATTCCGCCAGGCAGTATACAATGAAGCAAAATCGTTAAAGATCCCAATTGTGGATGAACGTGCGATTGACAAGCTCGGAATTAATAAGGGCTCTGTCGGTGGAACTATAGATATGCGGTACCGAGACGGCGAGGAGACAAAAATCAAAACTTTCCTAGCAGTGGCAAAATATCATCATGCCCTTGTAATCTATAAGGATGAATCGTTCTTCATTATCACTAGTGATATGATTTGGCGCTTGTCAACATAATATTATAGAATACGCGCTGCCCTGCTTCCCCTTTTTCCTTTTATTCCTCGCATGACATAAGTGATAATTACATCCAGTAATCTCATCTGAAGTTGGCTTATAAACTTCGAATTTGTTTTTAAAAGAAATGAAAAACTTGGCTCTAGCTTTCAAAGATTTCTTTGATTCGCTTGATTTCTGCCATCATTTCATTCCGAAGTCCAGCAATACCAGCACCTGCGGCTGGTGCACCGGGAGCCACGGCAGGTGGGGCAGCGGTAGGTGTGCTAGGTGGTGCGGCAGCTGGTGGAGCAGAGGGAGGTCCAGTTGGTGGTGCCTTTGGTGCTGGAGCAACAGGTGGGGCTTTTGGTGGTGCTGAGGGTGGCGCAGCAGCTGGTTCGGCAGGTGGTCCAACAGGTGGTGCTGAGGGTGGCGCAGCAGCTGGTTCGGCAATAGGAGTGTCGCCCAGAAGGATTGATTCCGCATCACTACTAGGGGCTGCTGTGGTCATAGCTGCAGTATCGCCTTCTAGAAAATCAAATAGGCTATCTGTCGTAGGACCCG
>JABXGY010000439.1 GCA_016550395.1 archaeon
GCCAAACAAGTGGAATCTTTGAACAGCGGGGAGAATCTGTCTCCATTTCTTGGAGTCCCAGGGAAGGAGAAGATCGATGGAGCCCAAAGGCGATGGCTGAGCATTTCTCCGAATGGGTACTTCGAACAGGTCCAGTCTACCAAAAACTTCGACAAGAGGTTGAACGTCGAATCCCAAAGTATGGTAAAATTTCAATTGTTTCTCGTTCAAAAAAGGGTATATAATCAAAGAGTCAAGAATCTAGTAAGATAATTTCTAAAAGAAGAGAAACGGAAAACTTTCAGAGTTAGAGTCTATTCCTCTTCATCTAGTTTGCCTTCAGCTCTAAGCTTTTCCAGGAGGGCTTTCTCCGCAGAAAGATCCACTTCTTGACGTTTAGTCTCTGAGCGTGGTCAAGTTTCGCGCCTTTTTTGATTTCACGCTTCAATTCCTCTGTCAGAGACCCTGTTTTATTTTCTTCTTCACTCATACCTATCACCTCAATCGCTTGGGTATTAGTGCCATTCGTCATCTGATGGAACAATAATTAGTCTTAGACCATTTCACAGAGGGATAACTACTTGTCAACAACGTTGCCAATGGAAGCTGAACTATAGCTAATTCGTGGACTTTGTTTAAGTCGTTCAGGAATTGCTGTGCCTTTCTCGTCAAGAACGAGGTCATACCCTCGTCCGACGCGTTCGCCGGTTGAAAGGAGATATCCACTCCGCGCAATGGTGTCAGCCAGTCGTAAAGCGGTTCGACGTTCAATGAGGTTAGTTCCCTGTGGCAGGATCATTTTGATTTTCTTCGAGGTTTTATCGACTTCACAACGGATACCGCCGGAGCCTTGCTTGGCCTCGATGAATGTTCCGTCTTGGTATTCGAGTACAATCACAAGCTTTCACCTTACGCAGAGATGCGTTCTACAGAGTATGAATTCCCCTGCTTTCACACCGTCTCTACCTTAAAAAAACGTTCGTAATAATTTATTAAAAAGGTTTTGTGCGATGGAGGCACTTCTAAGAGGTATTGCGTAAAGGTAAATTCCTATTCAACTCTGAAAATAAAGAAAGAATAGGTGATAACTTCAAACAAGAGATGTCGTCATAGCTAATATTGTTCATAGATTTTGTACAGAACAATGATAATGACGATAGCTAAGGCAACCACGCTTATGAGTAATAACGCAGTTGTCGGATCTACTGCAATCATAGTACCTTGGACAATATAAGCAAAGGTCGCAGAATCACGGACGCTATCAAAGGTATCGGTTGCATGAATACGGAAGTATACCGATTCGAATTGAAAGTTAGGCATACGAGCAGGATAGGAGGGTATAACAGCCTGATACAGATCACCACCGATATTCACCATATCAATGGCAACATAATTGAGACCATCCCACGAATAGAACAACTGAACTGTACTCACAGCTGTGCCATCCGTTATCGTTGCGTTAATGGTAACCAAATCATTATCAGTGGGAGTAGAGGGTAAATACGAAACATGAGCAATTAATGGCGGAGTATTTATCACAGTATAATAAGTGATGGTCGAGTTTCCCCAGGCATTTTGGGTATCATTTGCAAAGATGCGATATTGCACTTCAAATAGTTCTGGAAACGGTGGAAGAGTCACTGAATAGTTTGCACTTTTGCTTTGTGTCCCGCGCATGGTAACGTTTACCCATTGTGATCCATTGAAGTAACTACAAATCACTGTATGAATGAGAGCATCATCTGATACTTCACTAGTGAGTATTACAAAGTCTTGAAAAGTTGGATTGTCGGGTGTTACACTAGATTGCAGAATGCTTGGAGCATCCCGATCAATGAGAAAGGTAAGCGAGAAGGGACTTGAAGCATTAACTTCCGTCCGTTCACCCTGCCCTGGGGCATGAAAGAAGGTCGAGACATTATAGGCTTCGCCAATCGTGAAAATTCCTTGCTCAATATAGTCGCTGACATTCAAGTCATAGAAGTACCAATAAACTCCTGTACTGTTGTAACTTAGCGTGCCATTGACTAGTGCACCGCTTCCACTGGCTAAGAAGATGCTAAAGTTCGCGATAGCTATATCAGGTCCCGTTAAGTTACCAAAGATTGAATGCCAAACCCAGGAGACGGTGAGGTTCAAGAGTTGGATTTCGCGTCCCACATAGAATGTGAGAGGTTTAGCTATCCGTAGGTAGGGTCCTTGAAAAGTGAACGCATCTGATTTAGTACTCAGACCTTGATGATCAGGAGGTTTTAGTGAATAGTTGGCAAATATGATAATTTTGTAGGCTTCATCGGGAATTAAAATGGAGACGTTGAGTTCATGAACTTCCCAAAGGGTTGAAGTTACATTGTATTGTAGGACATCATAGAAGTTTTCGACATTCGAGGTATTTGCGACTTGTTCGAAGGCAATCGATGTGTTGGTTACAGATGTGAGAGTTCCCCAGATTGTGCTGGAAATATGTTCGGTCCATATATCAATTGTGTCTGAGGTGTCACCGATATAGGTGAAGTCGGGTGTACCGATTGTTATTCGGTGTTTATATTGGAAAGAGCTCGAGAACTCAGTTGTTGTATTCCAGATTTCTGTTCCTGTGTCCCGTTCAAAGAAGCACCTTACTTTGTAAGTTGACGCATTAAGATTCCATTGTAACAGACTGTAATTGTATGCAGCCCATCCCGTATCGGCAATATATTCGAGATCATCCTCAAATACTAAAGATTCATTTTCAGTGAAGTAGACGCCGAAGGTATGATTGGTGAGTTGTCCTGCTTTGCACTCGCCAATGTCTGATGCGTTTACCAGTGTGACTAATACATCAAATAATGATGAGTTGCCATCAGGAGTTGCTGGCGTATATTCATCGTAAGCGA
>JABXGY010000067.1 GCA_016550395.1 archaeon
AGAAGGCGGAACCCAAAGAAAAGGTGGATAAGCCTAAGGCGAAGGCTAAACCCAAAGCCAAGGCTAAGACTGCAAAAAAAGCTGATAGCGAGAAACCAAAAAAATCCGATAAAAAAACCGCTTCAAAATCAACAAAGAAAACAGCGAAAAAGTGAGGGTGTCGAGGAGGCGATTAGAGAATGGCTTTACTGACAATGTCAGAAATTCGGGAAATGAATTCGGAGGAACGTAAGCGAAGGCTTGCGGATTACCGGGCCGAACTAGCCAAACAACGAGCCGCGATGATGTCCGGGGCAGGCATGGAAAATCCCGGTGTGATTAGGGGAATTCGTAAGAATATTGCCCGAATCCTCACGGTCATTAACGAGGAACGGCGAGCAGCTGAATCCATTGGAGGAGAATGAGAATGCCAATGCGTCTACCAAAACACCATGCATTACATCCACTCATCGGGCTCTCAGCGACGGTTGTACAATCAACGAATCCCATGTTTCAACGGATTACCGGACACATCATCCATGAAACTCATGGAACACTGACTCTTTCCGACGGACTTCGTCGCATTCAGATACCTAAGATCTCAAGTATCTTTGAAATAACTTTTCCAAATGGCGAAACCGCTCGCGTCATTGTGAAAACCCTGCTCGGGCATCCCGCAGAACGATTAAGGAGGGCGAAAAAACAACGATGGTAGCTCGTAATATTGGATTAAAAGTTAACCCACCAGAACAGGATTGCCAAGATCCCAATTGCCCCTTTCATGGTACTCTTCCAGTTCGAGGACGAATAATGGATGGAATTGTTGCCAGTACCAAAATGAAAGGCACAATTACGGTACGCCGTGACTTCATGCGATATATCAAGAAATATCGTCGTTACGCCCGCTGCCACGCCATGACCTCAGCACATCTTCCTCCCTGTATTCCGGTTGAAGTTGGCGACACTGTGCGTCTCGCTGAATGTCGCCCTCTCAGCAAAACTGTCTCCTTTGTTGTTGTTGAACGCATCAAAGGTAAGGAGGATGAATAGTAATGGTAAAACGTGGTAGGAAAACAGCAGGGATTTCTAAGACTCGGATTAGTCGTGGCCTACCTACCGGTGCCCGGTTGACTGTAGCTGATAATAGTGGTGCTCGAATCGTAGAAATCATCTCAGTTATTGGCTATCATGGGCGTCTTAGACGACAACCTTCCGCAAGTGTAGCAGATATGGTCGTGGTTTCCTGCAAAGCAGGAACTCCCAAAATGCGACGACAAGTACTTCGCGGTATTGTTGTCCGACAACGTAAACCATACCGCCGAAAAAGTGGGCAATGGATTCGCTTTGAAG
This sequence comes from archaeon, assembly GCA_016550395.1. GTDB lineage: Archaea > Asgardarchaeota > Hermodarchaeia > Hermodarchaeales > Hermodarchaeaceae > Hermodarchaeum. The sequence continues at coordinate 1,330 of JABXGY010000067.1, forward strand.
ATAATGCAATTGTGATTACTTCCGAAACTGGTGATCCGCAAGGCTCAGAAATTCGTGGACCAATAGCCCGGGAAGCAGCTGAACGCTGGCCCCGCATCGCTAGTGTCGCCAGTATTATCGTCTAAGGGTGAGAAAAGAAAATGTCATCAAAGAAACCAAAGAAACAACGTAAAGAGCGCTACACGGCACCTTTGCACCGGCGCCGCAAAGATCTCACAGCACGGTTAGCTCCAGATATTGTTGATAAACATGGAATTAAGCGAATTCCCGTCTGCAAAGGAGATACGGTGTATATTACACGCGGGGCGTTTCGTGACTCAGAAGGTGATGTAATTGCTGTGGATATGAAGAATTACAAGCTTCATATCGAAAATATCACCATCGAAAAAGTGGATGGTACAGCGGTCCCGTTTCCGATCCCCCCATCTAATGTCATGATTACCAAGTTGAAAATCGACAAAAATCGAGAAGCGGTGATTGATCGCAAGGCTGCGGCACGCCGTGAATTTGAAGAAAAGGAGGATTAAAAGTTGGCAAAAGGTTCCCGAAAACACCTGAAACGTTTGGCAGCGCCTGGACATTGGCAGATTAAACGGAAGGTTCGTCCATTCACGGTCCGATCAAATCCTGGTCCTCATACGCTTAATGCAGGATTTCCATTAGCGGTCGTACTTCGCGATATGCTTAATCTCACTAATACATTAAGTGAAACCCGTCGGATACTTTCTCTTGGACTCGTGAAGGTGGATGGACGAATCCGAAGGGACTACAAATACCCTGTCGGTCTGATGGATGTAATCGAAATCCCAGAGACAAAAACCCTGTTACGCGTGGTACCAGAATCGCGACACCTCCTTCAGCTGCATAAGATTCCTAAAAAGGAACAGGCGCTTAAACCCTGCAAAATTACAGGAAAGAATACTGTGGCGAAGGGTCATATTCAACTCCACCTCCATGATGGTCGAACCATTCTCATTGAAGTAACTGATTCCAAAGTAAAACCCAAGGAAACCTACCGACCTGGCGACACTCTTCTCATAAAAATCCCGGATCAAAAAATCCAGAACCACATTCCCCTCAAAGAGGGGATTACAGCAGTTATCACGGGTGGAGATCATACGGGGTTTGTAGGGAAACTCATCAAGATTGATCCAGACAATCGACTTGGAACCTTACAGGGCGCAGGAGACAAAACCATCCTTACTGCGATTCGTTATGTCTTTCCACTTGGTGAAGAAAAGTCCCTAATTTCAATTCCGGAGGCTAGCTAATCATGTCAACGAAGAAAAAAACTACTCCGGCAAAGGCAAAACGTAAACCTGCTACCACAAAGAAGGCTAAGACTACTACTTCATCTGCAAAGCCTGCAGAACCATCAGTCATTGAAAAGCCCCCTGCTAAACCAAAAGCTAAAAAGGATAACATCATGCGAAAAATCTTCATTTCTAAAGTAGTTGTCAATATGTCTTTAGGAACGGGCGGTGAACCACTTGCTAAAGCCAAAACAATTCTTGAAAACTTAACTGGACAAAAACCTGTTGACATTCTTGCTAAACGGACAAACCGCGACTTTGGGTTGAGAAAAGGTGAACCAATGGGATGTAAGGTTACACTACGTGGAGAACTAGCCAAAGATTTTGCTAAACGGGCTCTTGATGTAATTGATTTCAGGATTCCCGTCCGTGCCGTTGATCAAGCTGGCAATGTATCCTTTGGAATCTCTGAGCACATCCAAATACCTGGCGTCAAATACGATCCGAATCTAGGAATCTTTGGAATGGATGTATGTATCTGCACGGAACGCCCGGGATTCCGAATAAACCGTCGCCGTCGTGCACGTCATAAGGTACCCCGTCGTCATCGCATAACTCCCGAAGAAGCGATGAACATACTTTCATCTGAACTGGGAATTCAATTTACCACACCTGAAATGGAGGAAGAATTCTGATGTCAAAGGAGAAAAAACAAAGTAAAGGACATCGCCAATGCAAACGCTGCGGCACACACCGAGCCCTCATTCGCAGCTATAATATTGGCTTATGCCGACGATGCTTCCGTGAGGTCGCAGAAGAACTCGGTTTTCGGAAATTCAGCTAGAGGTGGAAAAAGACAATGACAGTGAAAAATCCCTTGGCTGATGCCTTCTCAACTATCATGAACCATGAACTGCTTCGCAAATCTGAGGTAATCCTTGCTCCCGCTTCGAAAAAAATTGGGGCAGCCCTCCGAATCATGCAACGAATGGGCTATGTTGGCGAATTCGAGTTTATCGACGATGGCAAGGCTGGAATGCTTCGAGTTGAATTACTTGGACGAATCAACCAATGCGGAATAATCAGTCCACATCATGCAGTTAAACGAACAGCATTCGAAGATTGGGAAAAACGCTACCTGCCCTCACGGCAATTCGGCTTCCTCATCGTATCAACCCCAAAGGGCTTTATGACACATAAAGAAGCCATCGAACAAGGACATGGAGGACGGCTGATAGCCTACGTTTACTAACAAATGGAGTGGAACGATAAGATGCCTGCAAAAACAAATCATGTAGAACAAATGACTCCTATCCTAGAGGGCACAACAGTAACAGTTGAGGAAAGACTAGTAACTGTGAAGGGGCCTAAAGGCGAAATCGTTCGTGACTTTAGTCATGCAGATGTTAGTATCAAGACGCTGCGGAACAATATTGTTGTCTCAGTTGAATATCCTCGAAGTCGCCAAATTTCCTTGGTAGGAACTATTCTCTCCCATATAAAGAACATGATGTTGGGTGTGATTCATGGCGTTACATACAAAATGAAAGTTGTGTTTGCCCATTTTCCACCAGCAGTGAAAGTTGAGGGAGATAAACTGGTCATCGAAAACTTCTACGGCGAAAAAGCTCCCCGGCGAGCCCAAATCCTCCCTGGTGTGACAGTTTCCGTACAAGGTGATGATGTAATCCTGGAAGGCATCGATATTGAGTTAGTCGGACAGACTGCTGCAAATATCCAGCATTCCACGAAACTACGTCGAAAAGATCCCCGCAAATTCCATGACGGGATTTACGTTTATGAAAAACAGCTTGGTGAGCGTCACTGGGCTATTTAGCCAACAATGATGTGATTAGAAATGAAGAAGAGCAAACGGATCAAACAGCTGCAACGGCAATTGTACCTAAAGCGATTATCGAATCAACGGAAGCCCAAGTTCCAGCGACCAGAGAGTTGGCGCTATAAACGTCTTGATACTGGATGGCGACGTTCAAAGGGTATTGATTCAATGATTCGCAAACGCGAGAAGAATCAGCCAGCAATGCCAAGGATTGGTTATCGCACGCCTAGGAATCTACGCGATTATCATCCCTCTGGTCTGAGAGAAGTTCTCGTACATAATCTTCCAGAACTTGAAGGATTACACCCTAAAACCCATGCTGTTCGAATTGCACATCAAGTTGGTGACCGGAAACGACTTGCTATCATTGAACGAGCTGATGACCTCGGCTTACGAGTATTAAATCCTCAGCTGAAATCTGAAATTCGAGACCTCCTTGACCTCCCCACTGAAGAATTTGAAGAGTGATAAAACAATGGATGTAAGTGCTCAACGAAAATTGGCAGCCCGGCTCCTCAAAGTGGGTCGAAATCGGATTTGGATAGACCCCAACCGATTAGATGATGTAGCGATGGCTATTCGTCGCGAGGATGTTCGTCGGCTTATCCATGAGGGAGCGATCCGTTCATTACCATTAAAGGGGATAAGCCGAGCCCGAGCGAAAGAGTTACATGAGAAACGAAAACGCGGCCTTCGATCAGGACCTGGGAGCCGGAAAGGTAAACGCACAGCCACTCTCTCAGGAAAAGAACGCTGGATGATTAAAATACGAGCCATCCGGCGTCACCTCAAAATCCTCCGGGCTCGACGAATCATTCGACCTAGCGATTATCGACGATTATACAGACTTGCTAAAGGAGGAATGTTTCCCTCGATACGGCGAGTCGATCAATACATTCAGGATCAAAAAATGAAGAGGCGATAAATATGGCAACAGGACCACGATACAAAGTTCCATTTCGTCGTCGGCGCGAAAGTAAGACCGACTATCACGCAAGGAGGCGTATGATAGGTTCAGGACGACCTCGAATAGTCGTGCGGAAAACCGGCACTAGAATCATTGTTCAAGTCACGGAAGCCCTTTCTAAAGGTGATCGAAGTATTGCCACAGCGGATTCCAAACAATTAGAAAAATATGGATGGCATGCTGGATTAAAGAATCTACCAGCAGCATATCTTACCGGATTCTTAGCTGGGCACCGTGCCATCAAAGGCGGCACTAAGGCTGCTATTGCCGATATCGGTCTAATCCAGCCCATAACCGGCTCGCGAATCTTTTCAGCAATAAAGGGAGCCATTGATGCAGGACTCTCAGTTCCTTGCTCTGATGAAATATTTCCAAATGAGAAACGCATTCGGGGAGAACACATCGCAGCTTATGCAAAGGATTTGAGTGCGAACCAACCTAATGTCTTTAAACGGCAGTTTGGACAGCTTTCAAAGGGGCGAGTTGACTTAACGAAACTTCCCAGCATGTATGAGGCGACAAAAGCAAAGATAGAGACAGAATTCAAACGCGGGAGGTCAGAACAATGAGTCGACGCCCACGGCAATTCAACATTGAAGAATGGGAACCAGTGACCAAAGTCGGACGACAAGTAAAAGCCGGTGAAATCACCTCTATTGAAGACCTTTTTCACCTCGCTTTACCTATCAAGGAACCAGAAATCATCGATGTCCTCTTACCCGATTTACAAGAAGAAGTCATCGACATCAACCTTGTTCAGAAACAAACGGATGCTGGAGAGAAATCTCGTTTCAAAGCTACAGTAATCGTTGGAAACGAAAAGGGCTTTGTGGGAATTGGTGAAAGCAAGGCCCCAGAGATTGGACCCGCAATCCGCAAAGCAATACTCCGGGCTAAACTGAATATTATTTCAGTTCGTCGGGGGTGTGGTAGTTGGGAATGTGGTTGCCATGATCCCCATTCAATTCCGTTTCAAGTGAAAGGAAAAACTGGAAGTGTTCGGCTTACCTTATTACCAGCACCCAAAGGCGTTGGATTAGTCACCGCAGATACCATAAAGGTCGTACTACGTCTTGCTGGCATTCACGATGTGTGGTCCCGCACTCGTGGTCACACACGAACCACCTTAAATTTTGCTCATTCAGTTTTCAGAGCATTGAAAGAAACCAATCGAATCATGTCCCCACAAGATTGGACACGGAGCGAATAGTATGTCAGAAGAATCCAAGGACTCAAATACACCCGTGATAGTTGTTCGAATTCGAAGTAGTATCGGACTACGCCAGGAAGCTAAAGAGACTTTATCCCAGCTAAGTCTATCTCGGGTTAATCATGCAGTCGTTATCGATAAGCGCCCTTCATATCTGGGGATGCTACAAAGAGCCAAAGATGCTATTACATGGGGAGAACTTGACATCCCTACTTTAACAAAGCTCTTACGCAAACGTGGCAGACTAATCGGAGATAAAAGAATTACCGACGAGTACGTAGCCAAGTATACAAAATTTAAAACCGTTGACGAATACGCTGCCGCTATCGTGTCATTAAAAGCAGAACTTTCTACACTTCCCAAATTGAAGAAAGTGTTCCGATTGCGCCCTCCATCAAAGGGGTTCAAGGGGAGTATTAAACGCACATTTCAACAGAAAGGTGAGCTAGGATATCGGGGAACTGATATCAACACCTTAGTGCAACGTATGTCATGAGGAAAAATTACTGTAATTAAGAAAGGTTGGATTACAAATGCCTTCAGAGGAAGAAGATCGAAAGAAACGCAAACGTTGGTGGGATGACGACTCATTCAACATACAGTTCGAAGCCATCCAACAGATGTTCGAAGAAATCATGAAAATGTTCTCAGAAACAAACCCTGAAGAACTCTTTGGAGCCGATGCACAGGATCAATTTGAAGAAATTCTAAAGCACCTACAAAAGAATCCAATGGTATGGGGATTTTCTGCTGCACTTGGACCAGATGGAAAAATGCGACTAAATCCCTTTGGTAACCTCAACCCTGAAGGTGCCCCTCCTGTAGTTCGAGAAGAACGTGAACCTATGATTGATGTAATGGAACAAGATAACGACATTATCATCTTAGCTGAACTACCTGGAGTAAAGGAAGATGACCTACATGTCAAAGTCGAAGATTACAGTGTTACAATTCAAGTTGCTACTCCGGATCGCAAATATGCTAAGGACCTTGATCTTCCCACCGCAGTTGATAAGAATTCAGTAAAAACAACCTACAATAATGGAATCCTAGAAATCCAACTCAAAAAACGGTAAACACCAGGAGCAAACAATTATGGTAGTACGTAAACCGAAAAAGGTCCGTCAACGCCGTGGTAGCCGGACTCATGGCTACGGTCGTATTGGTCAACATCGGAAAGGCGGTCAACGCGGTGGCAAAGGCAAGACTGGCGGTAAAAAACATGATTGGACCTATGTCACGGCGAAAGACCCTAATCGATTTGGTAAACACGGGTTCAGTCGCCCGACAAAACTTCGCCAATCATTTCAGGCTATCAACATTAGAGACATTATTCGGAATCTACCGCAATTTACTGAGGGGAAACCTCGAGCAAAGGATGCCCCCATTTCCATTAACCTAACCGAACATGGTTACGATAAGGTCCTCGGGGCTGGAACAATCACTATTCCCTTAGCATTGACTGCTGAACTCTTCACACATCGGGCAGCTGAAAAAATTAAGGCGGCAGGAGGTAGTACGAAAGGAAAAATCCAGGAGCCAACCAAACACCCAGCTCCCTCACTGCAACCAACACCACAACCCAAACCGAAGGCTAAAAAGAAACCAAAGGCGAAGCCTAAAACTAAGACCAAAGCTAAACCAAAGACCAAATCAAAAGCAAAAACTACCAAAAAAAGTACGACTACCAAACCAAAAACTAAACGAGCGACAGCTACAAAAGGTAAATCCAAGACCTGAACCAAAACACAATTAAAGTGTAATTTACCTCAGCTGTCGCAACCTAAACTTATACACACGCAAACTCGGAGTAGAATGGGGCAACCGGCATGAGTCGTTTTCTGAACGCATTGCGTCCATTGGTTCGCATCATGCCAGAAGTCAAGGCACCCGACCGTAAGGTCTCATTCCGCGAAAAATTCGCTTGGACTGCTATCATCCTCATTATCTATCTCATCATGGCAAATCTGCCCCTCTACGGAATTCAACCCGAATTAGGTTTTGATTATTTCTTCTGGCTCCGAACAATTCTAGCCTCGCAACGTGGCACGTTAATGGAATTGGGTATTGGACCAATCGTAACCGCTGGCTTGATTATGCAACTCTTGGTAGGCAGCCAACTAATTCGCGTAGACATGTCTGACCCTTATCAACGGTCACTCTATACTGGTGCCCAAAAGGTCCTCGCCGTTTTCATGACAGCTTTTCAATCAATAGCTTATATCTTCGCAGGGGCTTACGGCGCACTAGGTACCGAACAACTCCGTTTCGACGCCGCCTTACTAGTGTTTCTCCAACTCATGTTTGCAGGAATCATTGTTATCCTCATGGATGAGACTATCCAGAAAGGCTGGGGACTCGGCAGCGGCGTCAGTCTCTTCATCATGGCTAACGTCTGCACCCAAATTCTCTGGGGCATGTTCTCTATCACGCCAGCTCAAAGTGCTGATATCCCTTTTGGAGCACACGAAAACTTTTTGGGCTTCTCTGGAATTTTCCCCTATACAATCCAAAATCTAAACGCTTTCGCCTCAGTGGGTTGGAACCCCGCCTATATCTGGGATCCCGTATTCAATGTGGATGCCCCCATCGCAAATCCATACATCATCTGGATTAGACCCCAGAATCCAAGAGCCAGTATGCTCGGTGTCTTCACGACTTTCCTCGTCTTTGTACTTGTAATCTATATGGAATCCTACAGAGTGAATATTCCCCTACAATATGCCCGATACCGGGGCTTCCGCGGACAGTATCCCATCAAACTACTCTACGTCTCAAACATTCCCGTCATCTTCACTCAAGCCCTCTATGCAAACATCCTTTTCATCACCCAAATATTATGGACTAATCCTGCCCTGGGACTCAGCCTTGCACCAGGCTCACCTGGAGCCAACCCTTTTGCCTTCTGGTTCCAACTCATCGCAAGATACACCCAGCCCTCGGGAGCAAACTATCTTGTTCCAGAACCCATATGCTTCGTCTGGTTCCTCACACCACCAACCGGAATCGGAGGACTCCTCGAAATCACCGGAGGCCTCCAAGCCGTTGGCTATGCCGTTCTCCTCATGCTGTTCTGCGCAGGATTCGCCCGACTCTGGATCGACGTCTCAGGAATATCCCCACGCGACGTCTCCCGCCAACTCATCGGCGCCGGCATGCAAGTTCCCGGCTTCCGACGATCTCCCGCCGTCATCGAAAAAATCCTCAACCGCTACATCCCCGTTGTCGCCATCCTTGGCGGACTCATCATAGGTGCTCTCGCCGCCTTCGCCGACCTATTAGGCACACTAAGCACAGGCATCGGCATACTACTAGCCGTAGGCATCATGCGACAATACTTCGAGATACTTGCGAAGGAGCAGTTGGGTGAGATGCATCCGATGATGCGTGGACTACTTGGTATTGAGTAACCTAGCATTGACTTTTATAATGTGGATTGAAAGGCTCGAAAAGCTCTTAAGGCTGTGGTAGAGATGGTGCCATCTCTCTCGTGGAGGTCTGTTGTGTGCAAGTGCGCAAGATCGTTGTGGTCAGTGGCGTCCCTGGTGTTGGAAAAACGACAGTAGTCACTGATGCGATTAGAAAAGTGCAGGATCGGCTTAACGTATCCCTCATTACTTATGGATCCGTTATGTTTGAGATTGCGCAGAAGCGACGTCTTGTGGAAAATCGGGATGAATTACGGAAATTACCGATTAAAAAACAGCGTGAAGTCCAGAAGCTTGCCGGTGAGCGAATTGCGGCGATGAGTCGATCGCAGGTTGTGGTGGTGGATACGCACACGTTGATTCAGACGGCTGAGGGTGGGTTTCTTATCGGGTTACCACAATGGGTGGCTGAAGCGATTCGACCTGCTTCGATTGTGCTGGTTGAGGCTGATCCTGAGAATATTGCCAAGCGCCGCGTTAAGGATGCTACTCGAACGCGTGATGCACAACTGATTGAGAGTATTGCAACTCATCAACATCTTTGTAGATCTGCGGCAATCACTGTTGGGACTTTGACGGGTGCGACCGTTATGATTCTTAAGAATGTAGAGGGTAAAGCAGAAGAAGCTGCAACTGCCTTTGCTGATCTACTCTTGAAGGTGTGATGACTGTGCAATTTAATCCTCTTATCGATTTGGCGCTCGCTATACGGTCATTGCTGGGTCCATGGGCCTATCCCCCTTTAGCTGCTATTGTCGTTATGATTATCAGCATTATCGTCTCTTTAACGTCAAATCTCATTAATCGTCATTTCATCGACTATGACCGATTGAAACGGTCTCGTGAAGAAATCCAAAAATGGCAGGCTATGAAAAAACGAGCTAAAGAAGAAACTGATCCAAAGTTGAAACGGAAACTCAGTTTGAAGGTTAAACGCCGTGAACGTTATATCATGAAACTCCAGACCGAGGTTAGCAAACAATCTTTCATTCCAATGTTGATTACCATCGTCCCTTTCATTCTCATTTTCACGGTCATGAATGGGGTCTTTGTTGATCCTGGAATAACCTTCCCTGGTGCAGCAATTCCTGGCCCTGTACTTTGGTCGCCTCTTAACTTTGCGCAAATATTAGGTCCTCTGGGCGTGGGTTTCGGCTGGCAGTTTGGACAATGGCC
>JABXGY010000440.1 GCA_016550395.1 archaeon
AACGACAGGTACAGATGATAGAGGAGTCTTGATCCGCTCAATGAGGACAAATGAACTCACAAGAATTACCATTGTTGCAGCTATTTTTCTAAACGGATGGGTCGTAATCGTTTTACTCCAAGTGTTAGGAATTTTGTCTTTCATCTTTGGATTTATTGGACTACTCATAATACCTACTGTTGGTGTCTCACTCCTTGCTCGCCATGCATACAAGGAAGCGGGAATCCTGCTGATAATCAGCGGGTTTTTAACGTCAGGAATCCTGCTGCTCTTCCGTGTCCTAATACGATTAAATCTGCTTCTCCCCAGTTTACTCGCATTTCCCAGCAGCATCATCTTCGTAATTACTGGTGGGATATTAACAGCAGAAACACAGGAAAGCGATTCATCTAAAGCAGTTCGTATTTTAGCCTTCATTGGACTGACAATCAATGCATTGGCTTTTATGTACCTTCTTTGGTCTTGGATGATGCTGTTATTTCCTTATTATGTCCTCATCGCACCTGATCCCGTTCTTGGCCCTGCAAATTGGCCTAGCTTCGTTTTCGACCTCTTCATGATCTTCAGTTCGTTAGTTTTTGGCTTGATACTCCCCTCTTTGGGTCTTGGGCTCATGTATCTTGGGAGAGGTAAGGCAGCAGGATGGTTGCTTCTGATCACTGGTGTTGTCAATGAATTCTGGATTCCAATTGGTGGATTAACCATCATATTTGCTGGTAGTCTTATCTTACCAAATCAATATGTCAACACCGGTCACAAATCCGCATTGTACACACTAGATTCATGAAAAGTGAAAACCCCAGCAATCAGATTTATGAACGAACGATAAACACCGTACACTTTTTTGAAAATAGGCAAAGGGTAAAAGGCATTAACGTATGTGAAAGGCATCAATTGCCCTCACAATCTGGAGAACTTTGACCATGACAGAATCCGAAAAACCCAAGACGGAACTTAAAGATTTTGAGCTCGAAATAGCCCGTTGCATTCACTGTAAAGCTTGTACCATCGCCGATGCCGCCAACCCGAAGGGTGGCTTTGAAGTGGGATGCCCTGCTTGGAGCGCTATGGAATGGGAAGCCTACAGTGGCGGTGCGAAATTATGGCTTGCTCGTGCCATCCTCGATGGCAACTATAAACTGGACACTGATGCAGGTGATCTCCTCTTTCGTTGCTCCACCTGCGGTCAATGTGAAGAACAGTGTGAAAATGAGTTACCGACGGTTGATATTATTGAAGCGATGCGTGCTGAGGCTGTGAAAGCTGGTGTTGGTCCCTTAGATAAGCAAATTGGCTACTCTAAGGCTACTGAAATTAAGCGGAATCCGTATAATGAAGAACACGCATCTCGGACCGCTTGGGTACCTAAAGAATTCAAGCTTAAAGAAAAAGCGGATGTAATTTATTTTGTTGGCTGTACAGCCTCCTATCGGTTAGAAGAACTCGCGGTTTCCACGATGCGAGTCATGGATAAGCTTGGTGCAGATGTAACCGTAAAAGAAGACGAGTGGTGCTGTTGTTCACCATTGATCCGTGTGGGTAAATTAGATTTGGTCAAAGACTACGTGAAACATAACGTAGAGCTCTTCCAGAATGCTGGGGCAAAAGTTGTCGTTTCTTCGTGTGCTGGTTGTTTCCGCACTATGAAGCGAGACTGGCCAAAATATTATGGATCACTTCCCTTCGAAGTGAAACATAGCGTCAATTACATCGCCGAACTTCTTGAGAGCGGTAAGGCGAAACTGAAACCCCTTAAAGGCATCAAAGCAACCTATCATGATCCCTGCCACTATGGACGGCACGTCGCCCATCTCATCAAGAACCGCAAGGAGAAAGCTGAATGGTTTGAAGTCCCCAGAAAGATACTCCGAATACTTCTGGGCGATAACTTTGTTGAGATGCCACGCAACAAGGAAAATGCTTGGTGTTGTGGAGCAGGTGGGGGTGCCCGAGCTCAATTCCCCGACTGGACTCTAGATACTTCCATTGAACGCATCAAAGAAGCCGAAGAAACGGGAGCCACGCATTTAGTGAGTGCATGCCCATTCTGTGAAACTTCACTACAATTAGCGATTGAGAAAAGTGAGTCCAAACTGAAGATGGTAGACCTCATCCAGTTTGTTGAAGAAGCACTTAAATGAATCTAGATTCCTCTCCAAAAGATACATGCGCTCGTTTCTTTTAGATAGGTGGATATTAGAGGAGCAGTAATAGGTGGGAAGTGCATTGTTTAGCTAGTACACAGACTGGTCCGTGAGATGAATAACTGTGGCTCATGTGTATAAAATCCAAGTGCTTCCTGGTGATGGGATAGGACCTGAAGTTATTGATGAAGCTAGGAAGGTACTTACCACTGTTGCCACAGGAATTCCTGGATTAAATCTATCATTTCACGAGTTTCCCTGTGGTGGGAAATATTATCTAGAAACGGGTTGTGAATGGCCAGGGGAAGCAGAGGTCTTTGCACGACAAGAAGCTGATGCAATTCTCCTTGGTGCCGTGGGGTGGGAGAAAAGCCCAGGTGAACCGGTGCGTCGTGAAGATGG
>JABXGY010000441.1 GCA_016550395.1 archaeon
TCTTGGCTTCGTAAACTCTTAGGGACCATATATTCAATGAACATTGAAGGAATTACGCGTTTGAAAACGCAATTCGATCAAATCTATGATGATCATGTTTCAGAGTTTGACAACAAAATTGGAAAGATTGACATGGAGAATCCGAAACAATTTCAGACATATTTGTATGCAAAGGATATCTTGGGACATCTTTTGGCGGTATGTAAATATCTTGAACGTATTATGGATGTGAAGAAACTAACTCAAGGTTCATCCTCACGTAAACGGTCAACTGGATCTTTGGCTGATTCCTTACAAAAGGAATTAACAAGTGAACTTCGAACCTTTTCAGAGCGATTAGAGCAAACCCAAGGAATTCTGGCTAACTAATTCTTCTATGAACCTTATCGATAACTCTAACTCGATTTTAGAGAGGATTTCTCGATGAACTCCGCAATTTCGATTTCTACATTATCAGCTCTTAGGAATATGGGAACATTTGTCATTCCCGTTGCGATATAACTAGAGAGAAGCCATTCACCCGGTCCAAATTCTAACGTCTTTTCGAGAATACCTTGGTCAACAAGAAAAGTACTACTTACTACTGTTCGGTCATAGGGGCGTGGTAATGTACCCACAAAGAAGGTGTGCAATTGTTGGAGGGCACTTGTATTTAGATGTGCGATTCGTTGTGTGGCAATACAAACACCCAGACCATATTTTCGCCCCTGCCGGAGTAATTGTTCCACATGATAACTGGATTCCCGTTCGACTGGACTAATCCCACGTCCTCCAATCTGAGGAATGAATTCTTGTGCTTCATCAAAGACGAATAAGATGTAAGGTTTAACCTGGAACCGTTTCTTCCGTGCTAACAGGACTTGACTTGTTATTGAAATGACTAGTTGACGGATTGTGCTTGGGTCAGCAATGCTGAAACAAATTAGACGGTTGTCACCCTCAATTAATTGGTTCAGACTGTTCATGGTAAACGCTTGTTTATCCTGTTTGGCTGGTTGAGAGGCAGCCTTACTAATTTTTGGTATCTGAATAGCTTGTGACCGAGTAGTAGCCCACGCGTATAACTGAGATCGATCAGAAACACGAAATTGGTCTACTGCAGCTTTTGCTGTCATGTCAAGGAAGGTTACAAAGGCTTGGTCAACGGGCTCCTCTTCGTTGTGTCCTTCCTGGGTTAGATACTGTGTTATTTGTTGTTCGATAAGGTTGATAGCGTTTACATATGTAGGACGTCCTGCACTTTGGTCGGCTAAGTCATCCAATTCTCGAAGAATCCGTCCAAATGTGTAGGTGACATCACGCGTTTCGCGAGTTAGATAACCGATTTTATCATGCGTGTATAAGCGTTTGAGTGCCTTTGTGATTTGGGGGTCATCTTCGTAATCGCGGGGTCTCACGATGGAGGTAGCTAGTTGATTAGGATCAGCGACTTTGTGTTCTAGAATAATATGTGAGGGAATCTTAGAATCGCTAAACACATCGAGCAGGAGGAAAGGATATTCACTAGCCACATCAAAGATTACGAGTTTGGTATCCTCAGTATGGTAGAGCAGTCGCCGTATGATATTCGATAGAAGGTTACTTTTTCCTCCACCTGTAAAAGCAAACACGCCGAAATGATATCGGACGAGTCGTTCAAAATCCACGTAAAGTGGGATATCATCTTTGGCGGCTTCAAACATTTTTAGTACGCCGAGTCTGGGATCTCGTTTGGCTTTTGCTGTGGTTTTTTCAGGTACACCTTTGAGTTCTTGGATGATGCTTTTGTTATACATTAAATTGATTAGGTCGCGATTTACGATGAAGGCTTCCTCGGCGGGAATTGGGTAACTAAAACCGCGAATAAAATCTGGTTCTTTATCCTTGTGCAAAATGAGGTCATAATTGATTGGAATAGTGCTAAGACGAATCATCATTGTGCTAGTATCAGCGGATTCCCAGTCGACTACGGATTGTTCGATAATCTCAAATTGCAGGGGATAATAGGCTTGTTCAGCTAATCCTCCTAAACCGAAGTGACTTGGCCAGATCGAAGCAATTTCCAGGAGTGTAAAGCGTGGTTGGCGTTGGTGGAAGGCGCGATAGTTTCGAATTGCAATAAGCATGCCTTCCTCTAGGAGCCCCATTAGGTCCTTGTGATATTCTACTTTGATAATGCCTGTGTGCTTTGCGTGAACTCCTTGGCTTTCACGGTAAGCCTCTCGAATATGACCCGCACGTAAATGGCTAAGTCGAGCTTTGAATCGACCTTCAAAATCTGTGAAGTACTCTTTCTGGAGAGAATCGTCTAGAGGACTCACTATTACAACCTTCAGCTATCTCTTTTGTAATTGAGAATATAACCCTGTTGTCATTAGGTGATTGCGAAAAATCACCTTTGGAGTTTTAAGCAAAAACCTCTCTAAACTCTCAAAGAACCAAGAATAGCAAAATCCTTTTGGGACTTCAATAATAAGGAACTTAA
>JABXGY010000068.1 GCA_016550395.1 archaeon
GCAAGAAAGAATTTCTTCGAGATCTTGCATAAACGTCGCAGCATACGACGATACAAACCATATGATATTCCCGATTCAGACATAGAGAAAATACTGGATGCGGCTCGACTAGCCACATCAACTAATAATAGTCAGACATGGCGCTTTATTGTTGTCAAAAATCCTACAATAAAAGCCCTCCTTGGCCAACCACCACAACAACAGTTTATTCGCCATGCAAGTACCATCATCGTAGTCTTAGGAATGCAACAGAGATCTTGTTGTCCTGGCAACCGCGCTCGCTGGTATCTTCAAGATCCAATGATCGCTACCGAACATATGGTATTAGCCGCTACAGCCCTTGGTTATGGAACATGTTGGATAGCTACTTATGAATCTCGACCACCAGAATTTATCCAACAAGTCAAAACAACGCTCGAAATACCAGATAATGCCGATATTGTGGTTTTAGTAGCAATCGGGGTTCCCGACGAAGATCCTCCATCGCGATCGCGGAAACCACTAGACGAAATCGCATTTTCTGAAAAATATGGAGTTACTTGGAAGCACCAAATCACTGATAGTCTGACTTAACCTTCATTAAAATCCATCCTGTCTTAGCAAAAACGGATTTACTCAGAAACGAATGAGTATCGGGAGAACGGTCTTTTGTGCTTTTCAGGCGTGAAAAAGAAGTGAATCAATCGAATAATATCGATCACCAGTCACTCTCTCGTTTGCCTTTGTCCAGAAGAGCTAGTACCACATGTCTTGCAGATGGGATTCGAATATTCCTGGGTCTGGACTGGTGGTCGCAACATTGTAGTTCTTTTCACAAAGGACCTTCTGTGATAGTAAGGAATGGTAAACTCGAATCCTCATACTTCCGTTAGTAGTTTTCAGAGGTAGATGAAATGGTATATGCGATACGAGTTGAAGTTCGCAAATATCTGGGTGAGACGACGCAGGTTATCCAGAACTTCGAAGATTAATAGATTCGTTTACGTGGGTTTGCTTGCTATCACACGCCAATTGACAAAGTTATCGATAATGCGCCAAACACCATGCACTACAATGAAAGTAAGTAATCCGAGTAATGGATAAGCGATGTTTGTTCCCCATATGTCGATTTCGTTATTTACGAAATATTGGAGAATGCCAATCGCTATAAGGAATTGGCTGATGGCAATGATGATTTGGAAGAGGAACCTGATGCTTGATCCAGTCCTTTCTCGCATCATAACTCACCTCCCTTCAAGCTCTATGTTATCTTATTCATCTGTGGGATATAACTCACTCCGTATCATTCATGTGGTGAATTGGACACATAGCGATGGGTATTGAAGTCTTGAATCATCTTGGCGAGACTACTCAGGCATTCAGAATTCCGAGGAGTAATTTCAATTTACAATGTTTCTGGCGGGGTTCTACTTCAGGGAGTAGTAGGCAGTGAATATGTAGAAAACGAGAATCCCGATTATCCAGGTGATCAGTGTGGCTGTGACGAATTCGTTCCAGGTGAGGATAAAGCCCAACTTAGGGAGTGCCATCATTACTGAGATGGTTATGATAAGGGCGATAATGAGGTAAGAAAAAGTGTTGAAGCCTGCTCGATATAGGATTTGGCGGATTCGTTCGTCGATGAGAAGGGGTGTCGGTTCCCCACGTCCAATCCGCAGAAGGGTTGGCAGCATCCGCGCGATGAGAAATACCCCGGTAAGGCTGGTGAGTAGACCAAGGAGGATGACCCAGAGGGATTCGAGACCCGTGATGATCTGAAGGATTACAAGGATGAAAGCATATACACCAATGCAAATATTGGCTATGCCTGCTACTAGAAGAATTCCGTAACGAGTAGTAGGTTTCATTCAATGTGCCTCCATATTGATTTTTGGTTGTATCTCGTTTTCATTATAGTTCGCTGTCTTACCTCCAATTGCGGTAGAGTGTTGTAATGGAAAAGATGATGATGGCAATGAGCCAGATACCGTACAATAAAAGAGCCCCCATTATACCGTGTGGTGGTGGACTGTAAATTAAGAAAATGGCAAGGAAGGGTAGAGTGATGTAAAGGAAGAGCCAGGCATACATCCCAGATTGATGGATGATGAATGTTTCCCGTTCATCGGAGGGGCTGCGTTTAGAAAGATATGCGCCAATGGCGGCTCCGGATGCCCCAATAATACCTGCTGGGGCAGAGGCTAGAATGCGTGTGGGATCAACTGGTTCGATGAACACGTAAAGCACTAAGAGAATTATGGCAATTATTGCGGCTGTAAGCATGGCGCCTACGACCGCGAATATTTTCCTATCTTTATCCATTAGCTTCCCCCATATAAGTGAAAATTTCTTCGATCTTTACATCAAAGAGGTTTGCCAGTTTGAAGGCGAGTTCCAAGGATGGGTTGTAGGTTCCTTTTTCAATTGCAATAATGGTTTGTCGACTGACGCCTACTCTTACGGCAAGTTCTTCTTGGGTCCACTGTGTGGAATCTGATGTGATTCGTAGCTGTTGTTCGCGGAGCTCGCGTAAGCGATTAGTGATCACAAGAAATCTGCCCCGAATATGATGTAAAGTCTACTTTACGTAAAGTTTACTTTACATAAAAAAGTTATGGTTTCA
>JABXGY010000442.1 GCA_016550395.1 archaeon
GACTTGGCTCACTTGCGGGTCAACGTGGTCGAGGATATTCCTATCGGCTTATGGAAATTCACAAAAGAAGATGGCTCCGAAATAAGCCCATCTGAGTTAAAGTCAAAGACGCTACGAACTGATTGGGGCAGTCTGAGGAAAATAGATCAAAACACCTATGTGGCGGATGTTTATGACGAAAAAGGAAATAAATATCAAAAATTTCTATTCGATGTCGGTTTGACCATTAAAGGAGAAGAGCCCTATACGGATTTAGACTGCGACGGTTATTATGATCCAGGTGAGCCGTTTGAGGACGAAGATGGGGACGGCGTGTGGGATGAAGGAACGAACATAGCTTTGCTTGACCAATCCCAACAACCGATCTTCGATGCTCACGGTCATGCTACCTTAGATTTGACATTAGCTTCCTATGTGCACTTTACGTGTGCCGAGATTGTTTTGGATATTGACTATCCTAACAGCAATATTATTATGTTAGAGATATGGACTGGACTTAAGCTGGGGAACATATTCACTTTAGACTTAGCTACTGGAATTCTGTCACTTGACTTCCAAAATCAAGTGTACTCGGCTGATGCTACCTTCCAGAACATGCATTTTCCCGGCTCATCTTTCGCTGCCCATCTGCTCATTGGTTTTGATCCGTTTCAATTTGAAGGTGGAATAGACCAAGATTTCCAGATCTTAGGTGTTGATGTCCTTGGTACTGGCACGTTTCTCCGCGTGGACGAGGAATACTTGTATCTATTAGCTCACCTGAATGCGTTCAATCTGCTTGACGCCGATGGAGAACTCATTTGGAAAGAGGGTGCAGTAGATGGTTTCGTCAGCGCCGATTTTCACATTGATGGCTGGCATTTAGCGCAACTGGAAAACGAATTTCACTTTTCACCTGGTCAATGTATGACGGTAACTGCGTCCGGAACGTTTTGTCCGGTACCTCGGTTCTGTCCTGGTGGGAAAGTTACGTTTAGAATCTGTAGTTTTTTGAACTGGGGTGTGGTGGTGAATGGAAAATACATCAGGCTGAAATGTCCCGCAAATCTACACGTTTATGATTCGCAAGGGAGGCACACTGGTTTGAATCAGAGCGGAGGGATAGACTTAGAAATTCCGGGATCGGAATTCTACTTTTCGCAGGATAGCTCACAGCAATTGATTTTCATACCGGGGACTGACCTTTCTGATGTATACACCATATATGCTGAAGGAGAATCGACCGGCGTTATTGATTTAGATGTGCTTTATCCAAATCCGCTGGATTCAAAAGCATACGATTTCACTTTTTTCGATGAACCGACACAACAGGGTGCTTTGCACAGAGTGATTTTGGATTCCACTAATACCTGGACAATGCTACATGATCTGGACGGTGACAGCATTTTTGAAAGTCAAACCGAACCTGATTCTACTGCAGAGGCGATTTTGGATACCACAATGGTTACCATAACCAATGTTTTATCTGAGATTCTTTGTGCTAACGAAGCTAACATAACTTGGAATACCAATGTTCCCGCCACCAGCGAAGTGCTTTACAGATCTGAATTCGACAGCGCCTACGAGTCAGTTTCAGATACGACATTAACTACCTCCCACTCGGTATTGGTGGACAACATTTTGACCACAGATACCTATTATTACATTGTGGTCTCAGTTGACACTTCAGGCAATATAGCCAGCTTCCTTGAGAAGAGCTTCAAACTGGAATATCTCGTTGGCGATGCCAATGGAGATGGACAGATCAATTTGGCTGACGCTGTCTTTTTAGTAAATTACCTCTTCATAGGTGGACCTCCGCCTAATCCTTTGGAGGCTGGGGACGCTAATTGTGATGGGGAGGTTGATCTTGCTGATGCCGTCTATATTATCAACTATCTGTTCATCGGCGGACCACCGCCATGCTGTTAGCTTTCTGAATAAGATTCAATCACATGGTCATGTCGTGGTCCCGGCTCTTTGATGTCCGAGGCTCACCTTATAAGGTTGTTTGAATGTGGGTCGGGGTTAGCCTCAGGGTAGTTCTTCAGGGTGAACCCTAACCCCCGACCAGTTAAAGTTCGGGGCAAGCCCCGAACCAACATGGATCGGGATCTTCTTATGGAGAGTGCTGTTCTAA
>JABXGY010000069.1 GCA_016550395.1 archaeon
TGATTAGTGGCACTCTGACGCCTTATCCTGTCCTCACTATGTTTTCTTGCCGGTTTTTCCTGCCTTTTATCCAATCAAACGAAGGTCCACCTAAAACCTTAAGGTGATGGTATGATAAATCTCAAATCAGTTATTATTAGAAATCGTGTTGTATTAACCACTTCCTTCATTCTCCTAACATCCTTGGTGATTCAGCTTTTCTTAATCCACTACGGCTTACTTCCAATTCCGATATTAAACGCTGACCCTGGAGCCAATCCAGGACCATGGTAATACTTCTCAACAAAATGTCTAGTTCCTAACTATCACCGAATAAAGCAATTGAGGTTGAATACACAAAGGATAGTGATCTGAGGGGATACTTTTGCCACTTGGTGCTGTGCTTCTTGAATTTGATTTAAAAATGGGTCCAGTATTCAAGCTTGCTGTTCCTAGCACACTTGAAGTAACCCAGGATGAAACTATCATTCTATTCACGACCCGAACGATGATAGACAAAGGATTCACCGGTATTACAGTGAAAGATCGTCAATGGGCAACCTATCTTAATCCACCCAACCTTTACTGCATACTATTATCGCCTTTAGAACATCAACATGATTTTGAAGAACCTATGGAGAATACTTTTGGTAAGATCGAACCTGATGGTAACATGAATCAGGCGAAGCTGTTGGAACTTTATAATCACATTGTCTATCTCACAGGAGAAAAATTACACCAGGATCTTAGTAAAAGACCTGAAGTCCAAAGGATTATTGAAAGACTTAAAAAGGATCCAGACGCTCTTCGTCCAGCTTGGTCCTTTAAAACAGGATACCGATATCCCGTTGCTGAAGATATCACAGGAAAATCCGATGAAGAGACAAATGAATTACTAAACTCAATGATGTCTACAGGTCTTCTACGGGGACGCATTTGTGGAAATATCGTGGGTTGTCCAGTCTGTAATTCTCACCAAGTAATCCTCCATATCAATTGTCCCAAATGTGGACTCCCAACTCTCGAATCAGGAATTGGTTTAGAACACTTCATTTGCAACCGCACTGAATTCATCGAAGCATTTTCCACAACCTCAGGCCTTGTTTGTCCCCAATGCAAATTACACTTAGCACCAGGAACCTATCGCACATTAGGAAAAGTCTATCATTGTCTAACCTGCAACAGCTTCCTGATAAACCCAGATCACATCCTTGGATGTGTTAACTGTAAACATACTTTCACGCCCGACAAAGCCAAATATACTCCCATCTACAGCTACACATCAGTGAAACTGTAATCCATTTCGTTAGCTTACTTTTTTTGCCAAATAAAATGATGTTCACGGTTTGGATTGAAGAATAAGGGTAAATTCCTATATGGTCCAAGATGTTAGGAATTTGTTTTCAAGTTCAGCACCGTTCATTTTTAATTAGTATTTATCCGCGTCCTTGTTTAAGAAAAAGAAAAGTTGGGCTACTTATAATGTAGCCCCAGTATGAGCTTAGAAGCTCGAAGTTTAAAGACTAACCTCACCGTTTATTCGAGGGTGATGGCCTCCTCCGGACAATTCTCGACGCAGGATTCGCATTCGACGCAGGCGTCAGGATCAGTTACCTTCGATTTGTTATCTTCAAGCGTAAAACATTCACTGGGGCAGACATCAACGCATGTCCCACAGCCAGTGCATTTCGCTTCATCTACTTTTGGTGGCATGGTGTTCATCCATTTAGTTTTGTCTCTCAGCTCTTGCTGATTGAAGGGCTGAGTATGGTTTCACAGGAAATACTTCGGATTATAACTGTTATACTTCGTTCAAAGTTTCTTGAAACATAAGCATAATAAGCTCAACTAGTCATTCAGTTTTACGCCTCCTGTAATGTTAATAGAGATGGTGTTCATGCCTTCAAAGAAAACGCGGGTGTTTACTAAAGATGCCCCAATGCCGGTGGGTCCGTATAGTCAAGCTATTCGGGCTGGAGATTTTCTGTTCGTGGCTGGACAAGTAGCGGTTGACCCTACCACTGGGGACTTCGTGTTAGGTTCAATCACGGAGCAGACACAACAATGTATGGAGAATATCAAAACGATCTTGAACGCAGCTGGAGTAAGTCTGGCTGATGTCGTTCGGACGACGATCTATCTGACGAATATGGATGACTTTGGTGACGTCAACGATGCGTATGGGAATTATTTTGATCTCGACCCTCCTGCCCGAACAACAATTGGTGTAGCAGCATTACCGAAAGGACTGTCCATCGAAATCGATGTAATCGCCTATTCTCCCGAGAAATGATTCAGAACCGCACAAGCCTGCAGACTTAAATCACTACAAGATGGCATGCTATATTATGAGCCGTCTTCACACTGAACTCTGTGACTTGTTAAATATCCAATACCCGATCTTACAGGGTGGTATGGGTCCATACAAAACAGAAGACCTCGCTATTGCTGTAACTAATGCTGGGGCTTTAGGTGTTATTAGCAGTATTGGCATGGCAGCTACCCTATTGCCAGAAGCTGCCCCTGTTGATGCAATTCGATTATTTGGTGAGGACCCTCCTCTTGTCCTCTTACAGAAGTCTATTGAAGCTGTAGCAAAGGGGACAAAGGCGACGAATGGGATTTTTGGTGTAAATGTTCCTGTGTCCGCAGAGTTCTTGCTTGCATCGGAAATGTTTGTCAAACAAGTAATTGAGGCTCGTGAAGCCGATTCAGATATTGAAAAACGGCTCCGTGTCCTGGTTACCTCTGCTGGAAATCCCACCCCCTGGGCAGAGGTGAAAAAACATGGTCTTATTTGGATACATGTGGTCCCTTCAGTTTATCATGCTAAGAAATGTGAGCGCGCTGGCGTTGATATTGTTGTAGCCTCAGGACATGAAGGTGGTGCACATGTATCTTGGGATCCTGTTCATTCTATGGTCCTCGTTCCCGCTGTAGCAAAAGCTGTTAAGACGCCCGTTGTGGCTGCAGGGGGATTCAGTGATGGTGCATCCATGGCTGCAGCATTATGCTTAGGGGCAGTAGGTATCCAGATGGGCACTCGCTTCATCGCAACACAGGAAAGTGATTTTGAGCCAATTTGGAAGGAAGCGATTATAAATCGAGAAGAACGCCAAACCCTTGTTGGACGGGGACTCTTTGGTCCAATGCGATTTCTTCGCAATCAACGTGCGGAAATGCTTGTCGAACAAACCTTGGATGATGTTCCCCGGTTTTATTTGGGGGACCCTGTAGACTCTAACAAAGCGATCCTCAAGCTGGAAAGGGAAGGGTTTGTTG
>JABXGY010000070.1 GCA_016550395.1 archaeon
CAAATATTGTCAATATGGGGATTGTTGGAGTTTTTATCCCCTGGGTTATCTTCGTTCTGATTTCGCGATTATCACCAAACCGCACTGGCATGATTATCGGTGGGTTTGCCGCAGCATTTCTTGGTGATTTTTCAGCTGCCATTTCTGCCGCTATTATGCTCGGACTATCATATCCCCTGTTTCCCTACTCAACCTTCATTGCATTACTAGCAATGGGAATACACCATTCCATTATCGGAATCATTGAAGGCGTTGCTACTGTAGTTATTCTATTAGTCATTGATGGAGTGCGCCCTGACCTTCTCACCATTGAGCGTGTGGTCCCATCCCTCACAGGAGATTGGTCTCCCAAACAAAAGGAGGTACTCTAACCATGGAACAAAAGACGAAGATAATGCTTATTGGATTTCTCATCGCTATTGTATTCGTTGCGATTGGCGTTATCTGGTTAGGCTTTGCCAATGAAACACTTGATGTCATTGCCAACTTGTTTGGAGCTCCGGAATGGGAATTATGGATCCCTCCCTTCCCTGACTATGAAATTCCCGGAATGGAGGGCGTGCTACTATCTAACTTCCTTTTAGGCATCACTTTTGTGGGACTCATCCTGGGAATCACATTTGGGCTCATGTGGTTACTAGTACGATTACGACAAAAAGAATAGCAGTATTGCCGATAAGGAATCGATCGTACATGTTTAAAGAATTATTGAAGGTACTCGGTGAGAGTCTCACTGTTGAGAAGTACGCGAGCCAAAACGGTTTACTTCAACGAATTGATCCCCGCGTCAAGCTCATTGGGTTCACTTGCCTCATAGTCTTTACAGTTCTGATGCAAAATTGCCAGCAATTTGCTATTCTGTTACTGTTCCTGACACTCCTCGCTGTTGCCTCTCTAATTCCCCTGCGAGCCTTTTTCAGTCGTCAGGCAATGGTGATGATCTTTTCCACGATCATTGTCATCCCCTTACCATTTATCACACCTGGAACGCCCATATTTGTCACTCCTCTTGGACCTTGGGTAATATGGATAACCTTTGAAGGACTTTATCGAGCCGCTATATTTGGGATGCGAATCTGGGTCTGTGTCGCGGCTTTGAGCCTACTGACCCTTTCAACCCGATTTCCGGTATTACTTCATGGAATGCAACGGCTTCGAATACCTAGTCTTTTCATTTCCCTAACTGCCCTAACTTATCGTTACATTTTCCTATTCACTGATGAAGCCTATCGAATGGGGCTGGCACGGGAAGCCCGAATGGTAAAAAAAGAGCGAATTTTTCGATTGAGAACGTGGCGGACCATCTCAAGTATGATTGGCACGCTCTTTATCCGTGCTTATGAACGGGGGGAAAAAGTCTATCAGACGATGATAGCCCGAGGCTTTACTGGCCATTTCCATTTATTGACTCGCTTGAAAATGGGGTTTAATGATTACGGGTTTGCCATCAGCCTATTGGGCATCACAGTGCTCGTCTATTTCGCGCCCCTTCTGTTCCCAATTACCATGTTTGGAGGTTGGTTTTAAAAATGGTTCATTGTGCTGTAGATATGAAGAATGTGCAATATCGATATCCTGATGGGCATATTGCCATCGATGAAATCAATTTTGAAGTCGGTTTACATGAACGCGCTGTAATTCTTGGTGCAAATGGAGCGGGAAAATCCACCCTGCTTTCAATAATATGTGGAATCCTTGAAGCCACCAAAGGGACCATCAAAATTCTCAATGAAGAACTCACTGCGAAAAACGTCCACGAATTCCGCGCAAGAATTGGGTTAGTTTTTCAGGAACCCGATAACCAGCTGTTCATGCCTACGCTCTGGGAAGACATAGCCTTTGGGCCACTCAACATGGGGCTCACAGACAAAGAGGTGAACCAGCGTGTTGATGAAGCATTGAAAGTTGTGGGCCTAAGCCATTTAAAGGAAAAGCCTCCACACCATCTAAGCGTTGGAGAAAAGAAACGAGCCGCTATCGCAACAGTGCTTGCGATGCGCCCTGAAATTCTAGTCTTTGACGAACCCACCGCACATATGGATCCACGAACTCGAAATGAATTTGTAAAGTTCTTATCTAAGCTTCATTCAGAAGGCAATCTAACCATCATCACCGCCACACACGATGTCAATATTGTACCACTAATTGCTGACCGCGCTTATGTCCTATATGAAGGCAAATTCATCGAGGCGGGGTCTGTCGCTGAGATTTTCTCCAATGCGAAAATGCTGGAAAAGGCGCACTTAACTCCTCCAATACTTACCCAGCTATTTCTTAATACCATAAAACATGTTCCCCAGATGGTTCACGAACCGCTGCCCATGACCTTAGCTGAGGCCAGTTCTCTTTTCCAAAAATACTGCAAGATTCCTACTTGATACACTACATTCGCGAAAGACAATGCAGAGTTGCCCTCTGTTTATATTCTGAAAATAAGTCTTCGAATGTCAAGAGAATAGCGGATAACGCCTAAGAAACTGCAATGCTCTGCCTTTCCTTTGTATATTTTATGCAAATGGTCATTCAGGTCTTACTCGGGAAAGTCGCATCGCGTTGAGAATAACTGCTAAAGATAAGCCCATATCTCCGATGGCCACTGCTAACCAGAGAGTGATTAATCCGGGAAAGACAAGAGCCGCAAGGCTAAATTTTACAATTAATGATGCTCCGATATTTTGACGAACAATACTTCGCGTTTTTTGGCTCAACTCAAACAGATAAGGTAATTTCGAAAGATCATCTTGCATTAACGCAATGTCTGCTGTTTCAATGGCGGCATCACTCCCAATGGCGCCCATGGCAATGCCAATATCTGCGGTGGCCAGCGAAGGGGCATCGTTTACTCCATCTCCCACCATTGCAATGGATCCGTATTGTTGCTGCAGCTCTTTGATAATATTGACTTTATCTTCGGGCATCAGATTCGCATAAAATTCATCAATGCCGATTTGTTTGGCGATAAACGCGGCAGTGGCTTCATTATCGCCGGTCACCATGACCGTTTTGATACCCATTCGTTTCAAAGTCTCAATGGTACACATACTCATAGTGCGAATAGTATCCTGAACTGCAATGGCGCCAATCGCTCTTTCTGAATTCCCAACTAGGATAACCGTTTTCCCTTCCTCTTCAAGACGCCGTAGTTGATCTTTTGGATATGAGATAGCTAATTCAGCGAATAACCGTTCATTTCCAACAAAAAATTGTTCGGTGTCGATTATTCCAGAGACTCCGTGCCCGGTTATTGCGGTAAAGTTATCCACGAAATTGAGTTGTAACCCGGGATTTAATGCCTTCGCCACAATAGCCTTGCTAATCGGGTGCTCAGAGAACTTCTCAATTGACGCTGCGACTCGGAGAACGGTCTCTTCGGATTCGTCAAAAGGAATAACATCTGTCACCTCCAGGTGACCAGAGGTTAAGGTTCCTGTCTTATCAAATGCAACGACCTTCACTTTACTCAACGCTTCAAGGTACCAACTCCCTTTAATCAGCACACCTTGCTTCATTGCACTCGTCAATGCCGACACCATAGCCACCGGTGTCGCGATGGCTAGAGCACAAGGACAGGATATTACCAGAAGTACAAGAGCCCGATAGACCCAATCGTACCAAAAGAACCCAAGAACAATCGGCGGAATCGTCGCAACAAAAACAGCAGCCACAACGACAGAAGGTGTGTAATATTTCGCAAACTTGTCAATGAACTGTTCGGTGGGCGATTTTAATTTTTGTGCCTCCTCAACCATGGTCAAAATCTTTGCAAGCACGGTTTCATTCGATAATCGAGTTACTTGAATTTCGAGATAGCCTTCATTGTTGATTGTCCCTGCAAACACCTCATCATTGACTTCCTTAACAACTGGAAGTGATTCACCGGTAATGGGGGCTTGATTTACGCTGGAGGCGCCCCTGAGAACTATCCCATCTAACGGAATCTTTTCGCCAGGTCGAACCACCACGATTTCAGCAACATTTACCTCGTGAA
>JABXGY010000443.1 GCA_016550395.1 archaeon
TCTAACCAACCTGTTATTAACAAGCGATGGATATAACATCTCAGTAAAATCAGAACCAAAAGTCTACAGACCCGAACTAAATATGACAACTGAAGAAGCTTTTGATAAATACGGAGCCTTGATGCGATGGTATGTTAAAAGACTTGTAGTCACAAATGAGGTAACTAAGGAGTTTCATGAAAGTTACTACGATGATATGATACATGACTTGTACTTATCTTTTGAAAAACGGGGTGGTATTATTAAATGCGTTCGATATCCAGAAAAAGTCAAAAGCTATATGACACGTTCAGCAAGGTTATGGTTCTATAAATGGTTTAGGGGCTTTATAAAACATAAACGCTTGAATGACTATGATTTGAATGACTATGAATGGGAAAAAATAGCGAATCCCTTTGATAACCCCGCACAGATTTACGAAATAAAGAATTTATGGAACGATTTCAAGAAAGTAGTCAAAACACTCTCTCCCAGTGTGAGAGAGGTAGCTGAGAAGGCATTCATTCAACAGCTTAGTCACGACGAAATTGCGGAGACATTAGGTATAAGCAAGAAGGCTTCTTACACTCGATTGTCTAGGGCCAGAGAAGAACTGCGGGAAAAATACCCACATTTCCTTGAAGTATTAATCAGAGGTCGTGAATACGCAAACAAAACTAACCAAATAAGCAAGCGTAGGTATCGAAGAGTAGTCATAGTATGAATTTGATTCTAACTGTAGCTTATTGATGTAAGATTTTGTAAGTTTCTGGTACTTATATACTGAGGGGCAACAATAACTAGAGCAGCACATAAGATGGTATACATAACTGAGACATACTAAGACATGATACCACGAATGCCTGAAGATTGCTCTTTATTGCTCTGTTACAACAATCACCTCTATGACTTCCCTAACTACCCCTCATCATCAAAACACCAGCAACCCCGATACCTCCGAAGTCCTAGCTACGCATCTAATCCAATAATATAGATATTATTTTTCGAATCCAACCAGTTACGACCATGAGTAGCTAGCATATTGAAAATCCAGGTAGAAAATGAATTCATGAGAGTAAGCTTCACAATTCAGCAACTTAGTAATTTCATCTCTCTGAAATGATGCGAAAATAAGGGTATATTTTCTAGTCATCAGTCAAAAAACGAAAACGAAAAATGGACATGAATGCTGTAACTCTAAGATAGGCTGTGTTTTATAGGGTTGAGCCTTAAATAATATATTTTCGTCTAGACGATTTTTACTTTTGTAAAATCAGGTGTTGTCACTCGGATAGTCTCTCCAAGAACTGGTTTCTTGCTTGCCCCAGGTCACCTTCGAGAGAGTTGGTCAAACTTCGGACTCTAATCTCTCCAACAGTTTCATCCAGAGGATTCATAAGCTTTGTCGAGGAGACCAGAATTGCCTCTTTGCATCTCTTCGTTTCAGCATAGTGATATGATAAGTGAACACAAGCATGTAGAATACCCCGGTTAAATTGATAATTCAAAGTAAATCACCCAATTGTTCAACATAGCATTTTACTATCTTCATTAAGTCTGAATAATCCTAATTTATTTTACCGTGGATGTATGAAGTGGTAAAACAAATTTTGACCGTGAACGCTATAAGCAATTTGGCATTAATGAGTTACGGGGTTGAGGTGTAAATAAAATATTTGACCACCTTGTGCGGGAGCATTTTTAGAAAACAAGTATCAACAAATTAAGCTCTCTAAGAATTGGCATCCTGCGTGCTCCAAGTTGCCATCAAGAGAGTAGGTTAAACTGCGAACCCTAATCTCTCCAATTGTTTCATCAAGAGGGCTTACTAGCTGAGTTGGGTAGATAAGGATTGCCTCTTTGCATCCCTTCGCTTCAGCATAGGCTAAAACCTGAGCAATGTCATCTGTAGATGGAGATTCCGGTACTTTATACTTGGTGTCTAGCACGTAGAGTGCTTCGCCAGTCTGTGAATCATACAACACCAGGTCAATCTTAAAATGGAGTTGGCCTTCTTCACTGATGACGACTTTATCTTGAATTTTTAGCTCAAGGTTATCGGGAAGATGGACATTGAGCCACTCGGCGACGAACAGTTCATACAGATGAGCCATATCAACGAGGAATGGTAGCATTGTTCTATCCCCTATGTCATGAGCTGGGCCGGTGTTCTCCAGGAAGAATCGACACAAGGCATGGAGAGGGTGATAGTCTTCGTTGAGTCGGTTGTACATCCTTCCTGAACAGTCTAGGGGGCTGTGTGGTTGAATTGTAACGAATCCCTGAATAGACCGGTATGCTCTCCGAATAGTTGGAAGGACTCTCTCTGTACAAAGACCGCTACGAGAAATCCGAGAAAGAGTCCAAGCCAGAATCTGGTTGTCATCGATGTCTGGTGTGTGCTCCTCGTAGTGACATTGAATTTTCGTCTCCCAAGGTTTCTGAATCACTCGTCGAACATTCATTCTTCCCCTGATGAATGCTAGTCGCTCGTTTCGTGGAATGTATTCCCGGTAGAAACCTTTTCTACCCCGGTCAAGTATTCGCTTAGCCAGTACGTTTGCCAACTGCTCATAGAATTCATCCAATGACTTACATTCTCTCAAGCCTTCCAGGAACTTGAACTGCTTTAGTCTGTAGGCGTACTCCCACATCCCGAACAGGTTTCCAAGCTTTACCTTGGGGCGAAGGTAGAAATGTAGTTCAGGAGTAAGTGGGATGTATCCGACCCATCCTTGAGAAGTGAGTTGCCACTTACCATCAGTCTTAGGTGAAGGGAAATCTACCGATACTTGAGTTCCATAGTTGCGCCACAGTGTTTCCCCTAAGTCAGATTGTATTGAATCTCTATCCAGAACTTTAGGGACGTACTCGGTAAGTTCGATGGTTTTCAGGTCAGTCACATCAAGATGTTGTCTTTGACTTTATCCCAACGGTACTCATCGACTGTTTTGGGTTGGTCAAAAAAGTACTCTTCCAAGTATGGTTCAATCTCCATCTGCCAGATATCAGCTATCTGTTCTACAAGATTGTCCTTAAGAAAGAAGGTTATACCAACGAAGTAATGTTTATCATCTATCTTACCGTTGAGTCTTTTGAGAACGTTCACCAAACCTTCGACTTTGAAACCAGTGTTCTTGTGATAACGCTCAAGGAGTTCATACTTAGGGTACAGAGCCAGAAATGCAAACCTACGGCGAAGTGCGTGGTCAACTAATGCAATCGAACGGTCGGCAGTATTCATTGTTCCTATTAATCGAACGTTCTTAGGAATCTTGAACCTACCTCCACCGGCAAGGGGGATTTCCTTATTCCTATACTCCAGTAGATACATCAACTCGCCAAGCACACGAGCCAGGTTTGCCCGGTTGATTTCATCCAGGATTAGAACACAGTTGTCTTTCCGTTTCCGGGCAACATCACAGAAGTTCAGGAAACGTCCTTTGACTGTAGGGTAATCGAGACCGCCATCAGGTTTTGATTTTGGTCGAATACCTTGCATAAAATCCTCGTAGTCATACGCTGGATGGAATTGAACAATATCCATGAAGCCATCCCCACCACCTATTAAGTGCCTTGCAAGCCATTCAGCAATGAAGGTTTTCCCAGTACCAGGGGGGCCATAGAAAATTGCCTGACCTTTACGATGAATAGCTCTAACCCATCTTTCGAGTTCAGCTTTTTCAAAACCTGTATCATCGGCTACCTGAGTCAAAGGGTATTCAGGATTCTGTTCTTCCTCCTCTTTCGGCTCAAGATAGTCATTAATAGCTGGCATCGGGTCATCATGAATCGCTAAAAGAACTAAGATAAATAATTGTTCAAACACCTCAGCAATTTTGGTCGCCAGAATATCGAAGTCAGTTTGTATAACTTCGTCGGCAGACATGAAAATAGCAATGCTTGTTGCCTTTTTGTCAGGATTGAGAAGCAACTCATCCCATTTTTCCTGTGACCCGTTCATCTCACGGATGTCCATCTCAATTAGAGCTTTCTTTACACTCGACGTTCTACGAGAGCTTTGCTCGTGTTCTTGAACGGAATATGATTTAAGGTCTCTAGAAAGAACTTCTGCGAATAGTCGAGATAAAATCTGATGGTTGTTCGTACAGTTCTTTTTAAAACGTTCCTTCTGATTACTCGAATAACTACCAACTCCGAATCCAAACCGAATTTCATCTTTTGTAATCAATAAGAATAACTGAGCGTCCTCAACACGATACCCACCCTTTGGGTAAAACGCTCCCCAATAGAAATCCCATGCACCACCTCGACCGAAATCATTCTTAGGAATACGTGAAACAATATCCTTTTCAGTTTCCATCTCATCGGTTATAGCTTCGGGTAATTTTTTTGCTACTTTGTTTAACAAATTTGCGAATGGGTGTTTTAGGTGTTTGTTGAATTCTTCTTTGTGTTCCCGATAAAATGCCTTTGTGGGATTTTTATATAGACCCTCAAGAAATTTGAAGGTTTCTTTTGTGAACCTAAAATCCACATCAACCTCCTGTGTATCCTCTTTACTTATTTCCTCTATGTGTGCAGATTCCTCCTCCTCTTCATCCTCTTCCTTAACGATACTGTAGCACATCCAGATGAAGGACTGAATATCCAGTATATCGTGCGGTTCATACTCCTTGAGTGCAACTTTGAGTTCCTGGATAACTTCAAGTATTCTTGCATATGCTTCTGCTGAAGGTTTCCTTGTGTAAATATTATTAGCTCCGATAAAGTTCATGAACCACATAATGGCTTTGGGCTTGATAAACATATCGTGCTCAGGATAACACACGAAAAGGAAATAGGTGGGGAATGTCCATTTGTTCATGAGATTATTGGACTCAACATATTCAAGATATCGTCCAAGTCTATCAGGTGATTCACCCTTTCCGTGAAGTAAGTCGAATACAGCATTACAGAACGATGGTTTGTTTAGATTAGGTTCGTAAAGTATTCCAAGGTCACCCTTTCGGGGAACGCTACGCCATAAAAGGTTATTAGCTTTTCCAACACTATCCAGCAGGTCAATAATCTCATCGAACTGCTTTGCATCGATGAGACCCTGAAGTTCCTTCTTACTTAGTTGTTCCTTCGCCTGTTCGATTGCTGGTTTCTTGTAATTTATTTCATCCTTTATAAACTCCTCATCCGAGAATCCCTTCCAATCAGGATACCACTTCTTCAGAAGTTGAACCAACTCAGTGGCTTTCTTTTTACCTAAATTCATCAAATACCTCCGTATGGACACACAGAATACTTATTCCAACTACTTTTCTTTGTAGTGACACTTTGGGAATCCTGAGCATCCAATAAATCGACCATGTGGGCCGTATTTAACAATTTTTTGTTTCCCACATATTGGACAATTTTCTGCAATTACATCACATATCTTCAAGAAACTACGAACTGTTTTTGGATATTCAAAACGCATCATTAATTCACCAGCATTATTATGACTCATAATATTTAGACTTCCTGCCCATCCAATTCGCTTGTCTATAATTGCAAATTTGTGATGCATGCTTGCTCCTCCTGGAGCTTGAGAATCGTAACAAGAATTTAGAATTTCGACACCCATGTTCCGAAGCATTGGAATAGCTTCTTCAGCATCTTTTTTGAGTGAACTTTGTTTATTGATTGGCCGGGTAAACAGTTTTACGATTCTTCCTTTCATTATCAATACTCTAAGTAAGTCAGATAAAAGGCGAATTCTTTTTTGTGAGATAAATGGCGAAGCAATGATAACTTCATTCTCAGCATTTACTAAATCGTGATTGAATACTGGGTAGAAGGTATTTTCATCGAAGACACCAATATCATTGGGTTCAATAGCTTTCGCAGATTCAATGGATGCCTTTATCCATTTCTCGTAATCTTTTACAAATAAAGGTTTCAGAAATCTCTTACTGTCAACACACTTTCCA
>JABXGY010000444.1 GCA_016550395.1 archaeon
CACTTTGAGGTAAGTTCTTTACAGCAATGAGATAATCTGCAGATTTTTGTCCAAAATATTTTACAGCTTGACTACTTTCTGCTAAGACATCTCCAAGTTCTTCACGATGGGCGGTTTTTTCAAGAAGGGATTTGACGAGTTCGAAGTTTTCAAATTCCAGTTTCTCACCCTGAAATTTTTCTCTGTCAACAATTTCTTTTTCATACAGCTCAAAGACCCATGCGAGGATACTCCCAGCAGAAGCTGTGTCTAATCCAAGACGATTGCAAAGGTTATTCAACTCAATAACCTGTTTTGGCTCAGAAATCCCAACATTTGCTCCCAGCAATCCGATTGTTGTGTATTCAGGACCTTCCCCATTCATGGTATTTCGATGCCGACAATGTACAATGCAAGAGGCACAGGATACCATCTTCTCAACATATTCTTCGAAATATTCAGCATTCAATGAATCGGACCAGGCATTCAGCTGGCTGTTCTTGGTGCGAATCGCTCCCAGTGCATTACTGACATCATACAAATATGGAGACCCTAATTTACCCATGACAGAGATGACTTTCGAGTTCAAAACATAATCGTTGATACGTTTGGTAAGCTCCAGCAACTGTTCAGGATGAGCTACCTTAAGACCTTGTGTTCCATATGCGACTAAGGCTTTCAAATTCTTCGAACCCATGACCGCACCTAGTCCACCCCGTCCTCCAGCGTTTTTCACACCATTTCGGATATTGGCAAATCGAACGAGTTTTTCACCAGCTACTCCAGTTACAGCCGCTTGTACATCCCCCAAATCTTTCCTCAGCTCGATTTGAACTTCATACGTATCGAGGCCCCAATAATCCGACGCGTCTCGAATTTCAACAGAGCCATCTTGAAGGAAAATATAACTCGGCCTCTTTGCCTTCCCTAGAACGATGATCCGATCAAAGCCCGCATAGCGCATCTCCGGACCAAAATAGCCTCCACAGTTTGTATCACCCAAAAACCCTGATTCGGGAGATTTCGCTGTCACATTGAATCGTGATGCGTTTGGGATAAGGTACCCAGTAAGTAAACCAGCACCAAATATCAGCACGTTTTCCGGAGAAAGAGGATCTATATTCTTCCTAAGCAATTTGTTAAGATAATAGACGTTCGTACCTCGACCGCCTAAATAGTTTCTAATTACATTTGTTGGTGTTTCACTAATTTTCACTGAGCCTTTACTAAGATTGACAATAGCATATTGGTTTGCTATCATTTTTGGTTCTTCCATGGGGGTTCGTTATCCACCACCAACGGCCATTACTAGCGTTAAGTTCGTGGAATCCTGTATCGGAATATCATTAAGATTTTCCTGAAGAACAGGTTTGTTGTCAACAAAAATGTTGAGATACTTATGGACCTCACCTGACTTGTCATATAACACTTGACTTAGAACAGAATGCATCTTAGCTAACCGGCTAAGAATAGTCCCAACAGAATCATTGTCCTTTAGATCCATGACCACTTGTTCGATTCCAGTCGTAATCTTCAATACGCCAACAAGATGAATTGTAATACCTGAATCCGCATTTTCCATCGAATCTCTTCATAACCTTCATCGACAGAAATCAAAAATCTTTACTTTTCTCCAGTTCTCTAAGCTTCCCAAAGGATATAAACTTCAAAGTCAGATATGCACATCGATGGTTACAATGAAAGCTGCAGTTTTTTATGGAGCTGGAAAACCTCTAAAAATTGAAGATGTCCCGACACCAGAAATTAGACCCACTGATGTTTTGATAAAAGTGGCAGCCTGTGGTGTGTGCAGAACCGACTTACACTATTTGCATGGAACGCCGACCTTCAAAAAACCCCCTTTGATACTTGGACATGAAGCCTCAGGGACCATCGCAGAAATGGGTTCTGCAGTTGAAAACTGGACTAAGGGTGATCGCGTTTTAATTCCTGCCGTTCTTAGCTGTGGAATTTGTAATAATTGTCGTTTAGGGCGTGGAAATATCTGTGAACGTCAGGAAATGGTTGGGAATAACATTGATGGTGCCTATGCTGAATACATCCGTGTTCCTGCCAAGGATATATTTCGAATTCCCGATTCATTACCATTGGAAGAAACCAGTATCGTAGCTGATGCGATTTCTACGCCTTATCATGCTGTGAAAAATCGTGGAGAAGTTCGACCGGGGGATTTAGTAGCCGTATTTGGATGTGGTGGCGTTGGTATCAATGTAGTACAAATCGCTGCTGCAGCAGGTGGCTTTGTTTATGCCGTCGATATCGATGATAAGAAACTAAAGCTAGCCGAAAAACTTGGTGCTAGTGTGACAATTAATTCGAAGGATGAAAACCCTGTCAAACAGATAAGGGCTATGACAAATAAACGAGGCGTCGATATCTCCTTTGAGGCCATTGGAATTCCTGACGTTATGAGTCAAGCACTTGCATCTGTGCGATGGGGTGGTCGAATGGTTGTTGTAGGCTACGCTGAATCCGATTGGACAGTTTCAGCTTCACGAATCATGTACCGGGAAGTAGAAATCCGTGGATCTCTTGGTTGCCGTCTCGTTGACTATCCTCCCCTTCTACGGATGGTAGAAAAAGGCTTCATTCAGATCAAACCAATAATCGACAGCAAACGTCCACTTGCAGAAATCAATGAAGCATTCAAACTTCTTGAGGAAGGGAAGGTTCTTGGACGGAATATCGTTATTCCATAATCCAGATCTATCCCTATTTTCCTTTCCATTCTGGTTTTCGTTTCTCTAAGAACGCTTTGAGTCCCTCTGAGGCATCTTCTGTGTTCTTTAGCGAGTCTAGGTAAATCTCAGTGGATTTTTCGATCGCTGCCATGAAATCAAGGTACAAACTCTCGTAAATCGCCCGCCGAATGTATCGGAGCATTATGGGACTGTGCTCTTTGAGTTTAGTAATAAATTCATTGACGATGTTATCTAATTGGTCAGCAGGTACAGCGTGGTTAATAAGTCCCATCTGTTCAGCTTGTTTAGCAGAAATGCTATCACCTGTGTAAAGCAGTTCAAAGGTTCGTTTTTGACCAATCAGGTGATGTAGAACTCCTGCCGCTACCGTGGGCACGGCGCCGACTTGGATTTCTGGTTGACCAAACTTAGCTGAATCAACAGCAATCACCACATCACAAGCGAAGGCTACCTCACATCCACCACCCAATGCGGATCCTTGAACCACAGCGATAACAGGTTTATCGACATCGATGAGAGCTTTAAAGACATTATTGAATGCCTCTAACGTTTTCGGTGCATGTTCAGGGAGATGTTGTTCCACATCTACTCCAACTGAAAAAAACCGATCCCCAGCTGTTTTCAAAACAATGATATTGATTTCTCCATTGGTCTTCATCTGTTGAAGCGCCTTTTGAATTTCTATAAGTGTTTTTTGATCAAGAATATTCAACGGCGGTCGATTCACCAAAATTGTACCTACCCCATCTGAAACCTCAAC
>JABXGY010000445.1 GCA_016550395.1 archaeon
ATACGAAAAATCCCATTATCTCAGTTCTTGGTGATTCTTTTCCATTTAGACGGCTTTCAAGCATCTGCCAAGTCCGATATAGTTTCAATCCTTCATTGGAAATACGATATTGTCCATCAACTTGGATTAGGAAGGGTTCCAGTTTTTGTATATGAAAATTCAACTTCCCACTTGAAATGTTCACTCGGCTAAGAATCTTGGAATATGTTATATCGGGATTAGCATAAATGGTTTCCAGGATTTGGCGACGTAGTGGATGTCCAATGGCAGTAAGGAATTCATCCAGGTTCGTCACGACTCTGCTCATCTCCGTCAGGTCTGTTTTGCTTAAACGTCCACCTATTATGTTCCTGGTTCTACATTCACTGTCGAAGATGCGCCTTTATACATATCGTCCACACTCAACTACTCCTTGACTTGTGCAAGAAGTCTGGATATAGCAAAAGGGAGCTAAATTATTATTCTGTGAGAATTTGTAAGTGAATATTGGATTAGGCATGATTTTTTCGTCCATTAGCCCTGATAACGAAGAGAACAACCACAATAATACCGATCAGCGCAATGGTTCCTAATATTATCAATCCAACTGGGCTTGGTCCTTGCCCGATATTCGAGAAAGCAGTATACACGGGGTCGTGTTCTACACGATAACCATGGGATTCAGGGAATGTAACACCAAACCAAAATGCCGCTGTATTAAACACAGTCTCTCTGTGATTGAACACATCACGAGGGCTATTAAATTGGTTTTGAAGATAATCACTCATCGCGAAGGCAAAGATACTAAAGATGTCCGCTGAAATCGGTAGTTGCCAGAGCATCAAGAATAGATCAACGGGATCTGGCGATAACACCCAACTGTAAGCATGTAGATCAGAATTCAACACGGATGGTGGTGTAGTACTCTCATTAAGCACATCATAAGTCCCACGTGTTGTAAGTGAAAATGCACGATTGCGTCCCTGGAAATCAGTGTAAATATTTGCAAGTGTTTGATTAACACCACTATATGGTGTACTTCCAGCGGTGCGTACAAAATACCGCTGCGTGAGCACAATTCCTAGATGAGCCACCCCAATACCTATGTTTTGTAGTGAATCATGGAAGTTAGGAACTGACGTTCCTAAAACTCTGAAATCAGTTACTTGTCCAATTGTATAATAGGTTTCTGTCGTGATTTCTCCACTTTCGGTGTCAATTTGAATATCATATACTACCGTCAATTCACTAAAAGTAATCTCAAATATTGGGAGAAGAAGGGTAAGGAGAAATTCGCTAGTAGTATTTGCTGAAACTAATCGTCCGTATAGGTTTTGATAACGAACACCAAATTGATAGTGATTATCATCAAGCTGTGTTGCTGGTATTGATTCAATGATTAAAGGTTCGGCTGAAGTTACTTCGCTATAACCGTAGGGTATGATGAAGAATCGATTTTCGCCCAGACTAGGCACACCATTATTGTCAGTGTCATTGAATCCAAAGAGAAATGCTAGCAAGGATCCCACAAAAACGTCTTGGTCTTGGGGTGTCGTATAGTGGAGTCCAAAGAGCTGATAAGGGAGCGTTGATTTGGTTCCATTCTCGTTTTTAATTTCGCCTAAGGCAATAAGCATTGCTTGGAAGCTTCCTATTCTTTTCTGATAATTTACGTAACTAGCGATGAACTCCACCGTTTCGTTATTCGGAGTCTTAAAAACAATCGAGTCATTTGTCCACAAATCCTCAGCAAAGGTATGGCCAAAGAAATGTCGTTCAGCCCCTGGGAACCAGTGGTCTGGAGGTAGGGCTTGGACTTGGGCTGGGGAAATGAAGAATAGTAGGGTAAACCCGAAGAGGGCAACGGCTAACCATTTAGCATATCCTTTCATGCCCAGGACCACTTTCTGTGAGACACCTGTTCTGTATTTACAATATATTTTCTGTATTTAAGTAACCTGAAAAGTATAGCTTTCCACCTAGACAATTTCATTTGACAGTCCTGAGTAGTATTGAGGAAGAGCCTAGCCAAGTTGGGCGGACATTCAACTCTATTCTTGTTGACGGGGACGGAGAATGAAGTAGTATACGATGATTATGACTATTATTAGTACTGCAACTATTGCACCAATGACAAGTAACCAGGGGATTGGTGGTGGTCCTGTGTACAACCCTAATACTGTATAACTGTAATAATTAGTGTTGTTCATTTTTGTTGTAACCATGCCCCAGGAGTCATTAGCGGTGCAATAGTATTCTACTACTGTATAAGCGGGCTGTACAGGGATGGTAGCAAGGAAAGTGTCACCTGTTTGGTGTACCATCGGTTCCAACTGCCAGGATCCACCATCAACGCGGTAAAGTAATAGAACTGTTTCCAAATCCTGGTCAAAAGCATTTGCCGCAATACTGACGTTTTCATAATACCAAGGCTCCTGTGGAGTTTGTAGAACATTAGTAATAGTGGGGGCTGGATCATCGTAGAGGTAAAAGTCATCCATGAGAAATGTGAGAGCTGTACCCGTATTGCAAGAACATTCGAGTTGGAACTCAGTTAATCGAACATCTGGAGTCACACCAAAAGCTGCTTCATAGTCATGAACGAGGTCTCGGTGCATTTGGATCCAGGTATTCAGTGTCCCTATCCCTGTCACATTGAAGTAAGCTTCCGTACTGTCATTAGTAAGACCAGATCGTGTAGTGGGAATCAGTATGTAGTTAATGCTTTTTTCGTCATCAAAACTCAAACGTAACATCACGTAGTTATCTGAAGCAAGCGTGTATTGATCAAGGCGCCACATAATGTCCAAGTAAGTTTCCCGCGTTCCATTGAGAGGACGATAATTAGCGTCTTGATCAGTATATAGATTATCTCCGACATTGAGTGTGAGATTTGCCGCCTTTGTTCCAGCATAAGCGGTGGATGTCACTGTGAATTCATTGTATTCAGCATTTTCTCCCCATCCACGAATTGGTTCACCACCTGATCGTTGGTCCTCAAACCCTGCCCCATTCACTGCTGAGGCAACTAGGGAGACATCATCTAGGAGAAGAACAATCCTGGTCTGGGCGTCTTCGGTTCGAAGGTAGAATTGGATATTTTCGACTAATACTTCATCAGTAGTAAAAAGTTGTTCAGCCTGCGTTAACAGATTCAGACTAAACAAATGCCAGGATCCAGTGGTATTGAAATTATCTGCATAAAAGACATACTGCTCAAATTCTGTTATTATTGTTGGATGAGGAACACTTCCTCCATGGCTAAGAA
>JABXGY010000446.1 GCA_016550395.1 archaeon
AGTAGTTGGTGCTGGTGGAAATAATGATTGCTCCAAATCCAATCTGCCGAAACCTTGACTGTTATTAGGAATGTGGCCTTGACTGCTAGGACTGTGGTCTTCCGCATCATTTTGAGGATTTGCGTACTGTCCGTTTATTCTTCTCGCGCCATTAATCAAAACGCCTTTTAT
Source organism: archaeon (assembly GCA_016550395.1). Lineage (GTDB taxonomy): Archaea > Asgardarchaeota > Hermodarchaeia > Hermodarchaeales > Hermodarchaeaceae > Hermodarchaeum. Next base: position 172 of record JABXGY010000446.1, read on the forward strand.
CAGCGCAGCAGTGGGACTTAAGTCCTTTACTTTCTTCCTCCACTTCTTCCTGTTCTCCTCCTTGGACTTCAGAAGCACCAAGGACTGTCTCACAATTGCTGTTGCACCAGAAACCGTTGGTGTAGCCATACTCGTTCCGCCCATAAACATGTAGGCGGGATTCGGAGATACTCCCCAGACTTGATTATCATTAGCCAGGCTGGATTTCGTTGAGAGGATGCAACTGCCTGGGGCTATCAGGTCTGGTTTTATCCTACCATCGTCAGTTGCTCCACGACTACTGAAAGCCATCATTCCTTCGGGTTTATTTGCTACCTGATCATTGTTTATCGGGGCCGTATTAAAACCCCATAGCTTCCATATCAACTCAATATCCGCTTTCAGGTTATCAATTTCTCTGTTTAAAGCAGCCGAAGTCTTTGGTCCTACCAAGCCTTCGATCTTTAATGGATTGCCATCCTGATCTAGATTCGCTGCCTGAAATGTCTTTACTGCCTCTTCGGTACGATCACCAAAGTCTCCATCGACCACCAATGGGTTTCCATCATCGTCAGGACAACCCAGTTCATTTAGCATCCGTTGAAGTCTCTTAACCAGCCTTACCTTATTTTTACCGGTGTAATGCATCTTTCCACTATGCTGATTACCCAAAGGTCCCTTGCCACCGTCGGATTTGTTCCTTAGATCTGGTGCAGGCAGACCGTATATCGCACTCCAAGGCACTTTTATCCCGGGTCTGTCGTTTTCAGAACCGCCAACTGTTATGCAGTTCTTTGCCGTGCCTGGCGAATCGATAGAATCTAAGTCTACGATACCATCTTTGTTTGCATCAGTTCCCTCATTTCCTGCAGCAAACACTATCACCATATCTCTGTGATCCCAGACAAATTCATCGACATTTCTGGCACTCTGATCATACTGACCATTTACCGCAGCACCCCAGCTATTGTTATGAATCCTAGCGTCATCATCGTTGTATGGTGGACGGAATAAGTTGTTTAGATCTGCTGGTAATCCACCTAGACCTCCTGCAGCATCCATCACTGACTGGAAAACGAGTCTTGCTCCACGAGCGATTCCTCTTATCTGCCCATGAGAACTAGCTCCATTTCCTAGAACTATTCCCGCAACATGCGTTCCGTGTCCGTCAGGATCGCTTGCATCATTCTTTCTACCAAGGGGATATATCCGATCGATTCTACCTCTAAAGTCGGCATGCATTTTGGGGCCATCTGCTCCTACATCAATACCCGTATCAGCAACAGCTATGATCTGGTCTGTCCCGTCTAGATTATGGTCATTCCACATTGCTGGCGCATTTACAATTACAGTTGCCTTATCAAGACAAAATGTTGGTGGCACATAAGGTTCTATCCACTTAACACATTTCATCTCTGCTATTTTTTCGATGGAACCAGATGAGGGATCAATAGCAACCCTAATGAAGTCTTCACCAGTAGCTACGATTGTGCCCCCTAGCTCATCAATTGTGTGAGAGGCTTCAGATATATAGGTGGAATTGTGAAGCACGACCGTTATGTTTCCCCGTTGATCATAAGGGACAGAGTCAGGGACTAGTTTCAGTGCCTTGAACTCTGCCAAGGGCAAAACTCCCTTTCTCCCCTTTAGCCTGGAGCTGATTTTGAACTCAGATATGTATTTCGTGATGAATCGTATGAACTCCATATTCCTAATTGAGGTCACTTGGGAAATTGTGTGAAACCCCATTTTGACAACATATGCATTATTGGGCACATAATCGCCAAAACTTACCCCCACCTTTTCAAGCGTCTCTATCCATTCTTCTTTCACAGGTTCAACGAACTGAAGCACATAGAATTCATCATCACTTTCGAAGCTAGCTAACC
>JABXGY010000447.1 GCA_016550395.1 archaeon
AGCCCAAATATGGAGTGATGCTCGATCACGACCCTGAGTATGATTTCAAGGATGGTTGGATTGATTTTCATAGGTGGGTCGAGTATTCTTCGACCCAACAAGCCGAGGGGTTACTTCAACAAGACTTCAATCCAACCCATTGGAATTATCCCTTTGCATTCGCGGGCATTACCGGGCATGGAGATTATCGATGTTAAGGATCGGCGATTTTTCGCGGCTCGGCCAAGTAACAGTGCGAACACTACGGCTCTACGATGAGATGGGTCTGCTTAAACCAGCTCATGTTGACGATGCCACCGGCTATCGCTATTACTCCAGTGGACAATTATCTCGCCTCAACCGGATTTTGGTACTAAAAGATATGGGATTCTCGCTCGAACAAATTGCGTGCCTGCTACAAAGCAACCTGTCTGCTGACCAACTACGCAGCATGTTTATGATGAAACAGGCAGAGCTTGAGCGAGATGTACACGAGAAAAAAATGCGATTGGGGCGAGTGGAAACGCGGCTCAGACAAATTGAGCAGGAGGGACAACTGCCAAAATATGAAGTGATACTAAAGAGCATTGACCTGCAGACGATTATCTCGGCGAGTCAAGTTGTGCCAGCCAGAAGTGATATACCCTATTATCGCCAGGCCCTTTTCGGCCTGGTTTATGGTTGGTTAAAACAGGCTCAGATTGAGTCGCCGGGACCTGAGCTCACGGTTTATCAAAATATTTATCACAGTATTGAATACGTCGAACAGGAAATTGGTGTGGAAGCAGCAGTCGTGATAGATCCGTGTGCTCTAAAATCCAGCACATTACCTGCTGCCAACGGGAATGTGACCATCCGGGAGCTGCCTGCCGTACAAACAGCAGCGAGCGTGATTCATCAGGGAGACCCTCTAGACACCGACCAAGCGATAACCGCCCTGTGCTCCTGGATTGAAGCACGGGGTTGGTCTGTCATAGGCCCTCGCCGGGAGATTTATCTATCTGGTAGTGAACTTGAATCTAAGGATAATAAGTCAATTACCGTTGAAATACAGCTCCCCATCGAGAAATGGAGAAGGGAAGCATTCACGTATACTCGCTGGTGACGGTCAGTTTCTGGTTGCTGCAGCTTTGCTGCAATGAATAGAGCATATGAACAACACAGTCGCCGCCTAGTTCTCAGCTCGATCCTGTGTCTGCTCCCTCTGCCAATCCCATCTTACGACAAAGATTTCGCCTGTTCATAGGCGGCCCTCATGTCAACTCAGCTATGACGTTAGGTTGGGCATGAGATGCGCCCTGTGTTCTGCCCCATTGTAAACCGGCGTCATCCAACTCACAAGCCATTGGAAACGGAGGATGTTGTGCTGTTTACTGACTTGTTTCGACTTTTTCAACAGGCTGAAACCTCATCCGGCAATACTTCAGTTTTTCTCCAGCTACATATATACTTGAGACTACTTCTTCTTATCACAGAGATTGTCTGTTAATGGGTCTGGATTTGCTTCTACTGATAACATATCATCCACAAGTGGAGGGACAATGTCAAAAGAGACAGAATACCAAACATTGCGACAAGAAATACTTGAAATCAGCGGGCGTCAATTTAATCTACTAAGCTTCGCGATTACATCTTCTGTGCTAATTCTTGGCTGGGGTTTACAAAGCGATGAATACAAGGTCTTGATTGCACTTGTACCGTTGTTAATCTTGGGCTTTGCTGGAATCCAATTAGTAGGTCATGCGTTTTCGACTATGAGGATTGCTACTTATATCCAATACTTCATTGAACCTTACAATGAACACCTCTCATGGGAGACAATAATGGATAAATATAGAGTTGAATTACAAAACAGTAAAAGCAATTACTCTAATTTGTCAAGGTCAAGCTGGCCTACATACGAATTCATTCTAGTGACAGTCGGGTGGATATGTTTAGCAATGGCAGTTTTCTTCGCATTTAATTCAACCCAATCCCTCCTGTCATTTGAACCGATTTTGTCAGTAGTTGCAGCCGCTCTGTGGCTCATATTTAGCATTCTACTAATCAGGGAAATGAGGAAAGCCACATCTGGCGAAATATCTGCGGAGTTAGGGGAACTTTGGTCAGCAATTCGCGAGCAAGACAACATTGATAATCAA
>JABXGY010000448.1 GCA_016550395.1 archaeon
ACCGCAATAGCTGCAGCAACCATTGCAGAGTTTAAGGGGTGAAAGGGCTCGGTGAGCCATAACGCTACAGCTAACAGAAAAATGACTAGTGTACCTTTTTGTCTCCCAGTGAGTTCTCGGTTTGTAGATGTTTCTACTGGAGGAATATATTTAACATCGGTACGAAAGCGAGCGAAGAGAATCCCCCAAGTCACAAAGATCATCAGGAGTGCCAGGGGAAGCGCATATAATGACCAACCCAAGAATGAAATGGGCGTGGACGCAGGTGGTAGAGCCAAGAATGCAGCAGCTAGAGCGTTCGGAGGGCTGCCAATCAGTGTCATGAACCCTCCTAACGACGCAGAGTAAGCGACAGCTAAAATCATAATTTTTTGAAGTTTCCCCTTGGGGTCCTCAACCCGATTAGCAACAGGTATCGCAACGGTAATCATTAAAGCCGCGGCAGCTGTGTTTGAGATCCACATCGAAAGGAGGGCCGTTCCCAACATCAACCCTAAGACAATCCAGTGGGGTTTTGACCCAAGTCTTTTGAGGATCGCTTCGCCCATTCGCTCATCTAAATCATGCCTATCTACTGCTATTGCAAGAAGGAACCCACCAAGAAGTAACACAACGACAGGATTAAAGAAAGGAGCCAAGGCATCGTTAAAACCTTGGATACCGAATAAGGGTTGAAGCAATGCAATTAATAACGACGTCGCTGCCAGCGGAATCGATTCAGTAATCCATAACGCCGCCGCAAGAACAAGTAACACTAAAGCCATTCGTAATTGAAAATCAAGGGCATAGGTAATCAAATAGGTAATAACAGCGACAATCAAACTGGCCAAGAGTTTGATGAAATTCATACCTGGGCGCCAAGCAGGGCGAGACGGGTGCCGTTGTTCAGTCTCCTTTTCGTCAGTAGCATCAATCGTGTCAGGGGGCACCTCATCTTGGTCCCTGTAGATATCAGCCACTATTCACGCCGCCCCACTCGAGTTCTATCGTTTTTCCAGCTTATCCATTGAAATAAGTTGACACTTTTCCTGTTCTAACAGCTCTTTCATCAAAGCTTCAAATTTGTACATGTCTTTCGCGTCAACTTCAGCATGGAGTACTCCTAAGGATGGATATTGTAGTTTCACAGCCATACGCCACGGAGGAATAACTATGGTTGAACTGAAATCTGCCTCGATACTAGTGTCTAATAGTTGTTCTCCAATTTTCATTATGATTTGGCGCAACAACAAATCACCGCGAATAATAATCTCGACATACTGCATCTGTCCCAACAAGTTCACCATCCAATCTCAGGTGTTACGCTAGCTGAACACCTTCTTTTCTAAAAAAAGATTGCCTGGTTCAACTACCCTGAAAAGTATTATCAACATAGACTAATCCCAAAAAATATTGACGGTGAGCAAGATATATAGACAGCACCAAAGGGTACCTACCAGAGCAGTTGTAATATTAACCTGCGAAGGGTAGAGCCATGGAAAAACGGAAAATCATGCGACTTGGTAAATCCTCTCTTGTCGTTTCAATTCCCAAGAGTTGGGCAAATAAATACAATCTCGATTACAAGTCAGACCATGTTATTTTAATTCCTCAACGCGATGGATCCCTAGCTATCTATCCGGTCAAAGAATTCACCGATGAGCCATTGGAACAGGAAATTATCATTGATCCCGAAGATGAACCAGGAATTTTGGAACGACGCCTCATTGCCACATATCTCAATAATTTTGGGGTAATACACCTTCGGTCCACAGGGGTTTTTACACCAGAACAACAAATGCTTGTCCGTAAACGTGTTCGAATGTTAACCGGTCTTCAAATTATCGATGCGAGTACCAATGAGATTGTCATTCAATCGCTGATGAAATTAAATCAACTCGACTTACCTAAAAGCATGCGATTAGCCCACCGCATCACTTCAACTATGCTCGTTGATGCGCTTTCCGCCCTTCAAATACGCGATGTCGAACTAGCAAAAACCGTCATTGGATTAGACGAAGACGTCAATCAGTTCTATTTTCTTGTCTTCAAACAACTACGAGCTGCCCTTCTTGATCCACGCTTCATGAATGAACTTAGCATCGACTCCATGGACTGTTTGACATACCTGATGTTTATTCAGCGTGTTGAAAACGTTGCAGACCATGCTAAAAACATTGCACAATCAGTCATCAACCTAGGAAGTGAAGAGTGCCCAAAGGACCTGTGTAACCTCGCATTGAAAACGGGTAATCACGTACATCGCATTTACGCTACAGCCGCTGAAGCTATGCTTATCGGTGACGATAAGGCTGCAAATCATGTCATTAATGAAATTGACCATTTTGTACCGATGCGTCAGCAAGCCGAGGAACTCATGGAACAACATCTGATCAAGTTATGTGAGGAAATGCTACCCAAACTCACCCCTGAAAGCTGTGCTTTATTTGGACCACACCAAAAGGCCATGTTCTGCCTTGAAAGCATTTTCGAAGCCTTTGGTAAAATCCTCGAACACTCCTGTGCGATTGCAGAAATTGCTATCGACCGCGCTTTAGAACATAGCAGCCGGTGGCCAGCGAAAGTGCCCACAAAAAAAGCTGCTAAAAAGGTCAGAAAAGAAGGCACCTAAGAAAGCGGCTGAATAGTTCTGATAACGCTTCCAGAGCTGTGGCTCAACACTAAAGTGCACTCATCACAAGTGCTAATATACTTACTTTATTCGTATAACTGAGGCATTGATTGTGGAAACTGGTGGCGCTACACAAATCCGCACTACAGACGTTGGTAGCTTTCCGCTAAGTACCGTCGATTTGAGCCGCTATTCTACTGGGGCGGCAGATGTTGAAGATGGTGTGGATTCAACCAAAGCCGCATATTTCATCACAAAGCACAATGACATTTTCAAACACAAGTTCATAGCATTAGGACCTCAAGATAGTGTACCTTGCTATGTTCAAAGCAGTCATACCCGAGATATGGTCAGCCAGTTCCTAGATCCCATCACAAGAAATGGTCAGGGGCTTCGCAAAGAAAATGACCAATATCTATGGACTGGTACCAACATTAAACTGTCTCCAGAAAAAGCACAGATTGCTGAACTCATCGCATTAAAACACGGAGCCAAAGCGTTCTGTCAAGAGTTAGATATTGAACAAATCCAGTATCGTGCCTGCGTAACTGGTCCCTTTGAGATGTTAACACGTATTTGGAGAGGGATGGGACTAAGTCCACGATACGATGAACCCCTCATGAACGCTCTCACCACAATTGTCGAACATTATATGCAAAATGCACATCCCGAAACGAAGTATTTCAAACCCCTAGTGTTAACGCTTGATGAGCCATCAGTAGGTGTGACAGGAGTTGGCGACCTCTTCATTGACGCAGAATCTGATCCACCTCTTTCCCATCTCATTTCATGCTGGAACCGAATCTATTCCCATATTCCCACCAATTGTTATCGAGGACTTCACCTCCATGCCTCTCCTTATCACCAACTCGCCCAGGCAGACTGGAACCTCTTGGAAGCTCACCTTGGAGTCATTGTAACAAGAGACTGGCTTACAGATAACGACAAGTATATCCGCGCAGCCATCATGCGTACAGATGGTCCAATTATTCCACCAAATGCTGACCTCAAAGCCACATGGAATGAGATTCAAGCCGGAAATTACAGCGCCTACTTACAACCTAAAACCGATATGATGCAATTCCTCAAAACCGCAATTCAACGATATGGATATGAACGTATCCCCTTTGCAGGCCCCGAATGTGGCCTCGGATCCTGGGACTGGAAGCACGGGGATGCCATGGTTCTTGCCAATTTAACTCGGGTACGCGAAGTCGTCTCCGAATTCAACCAGACCATAAGCCAGTAGTTCAGTACGCTTACGTGATGGAAACCTCAATTATGGGAACCATACATGCTTTTAAGGTGATGAATCTATCAGGAGACAGGCGGAACCGTTTCTAAGGAGAGTTTGACATGCCGTTATCATGGATTCAACAGGTAGTCCGGCAATGGCTGGCCAAAAACCATGCAGAGCAGATCCGAAAAAACCAAGCCAACATCCGTGCACTTACCAAAAAAGACCCTATCACGAACAATAATTTTTGATGATTTCTGGATAGGAAATATGAATAGTGCCAAGCCAATTTAGGGATAATAACCAACTTGACTTAACTGCCTGATGCCTTAATGATTCGTGGAATGAGTTGTTCCCATTTCACAGCCATAATATGACAACCCGCCGCATGCGTTGTCTTCCGCAACTCCCGCAGAAACTCACCATAATACTCCACGTTATAATCAGCAATCTTCGCCTTCCGCGTCAGTTTATCCTCGATTTTCTGCAATTCACTTAACCGCGTCATCATCGGCTCAGGAATTGTCACACCTGGTACATATTTTTGCATCCAATCGGCGATCTTGAACGATTTCAATGGGAAGATACCGACCAGTGTGGGAACTTTGACGTGTTTGATGGCTTTCATGAATTTCTTAGCAGTTTCAATCTCGAAGACCACTTGAGTCTGTGCGAACTCTGCGCCGACGGATTCTTTACGCTCTAGTTTCAGTATTTCAGGTTCTAAAGGGACTGCACCAGGATTGATGGCGACACCGACATGGAACTTTGGAGGGTGTTCGATTTCGTGTCCGTTGAGATCAACGCCTTCATCGGTAATTTTTCGAATAAGTGCGGTGAGACTGGCTGAATCAAGGTCAAAAACAGGCTTCGCTTCGGGTTGGTCACCTAAACTGGGGTGGTCACCGGTGAGAGCGAGGATGTTCTTGATACCGAGGGCACCTGCGGCGAGGAGGTCAGCGAATATAGCGAGTCGGTTACGGTCGCGACAGGTCATTTGACAAACAGCTTCTAGACCTGCTATTTCTTGTATCATGTAGGATGGGGCAAGTGAGTTCATGTAAGCGAAACTTTGGGGGATATCGGTGACATTCGCGGCAACGACATGCCCAACG
>JABXGY010000071.1 GCA_016550395.1 archaeon
AGACGCAACTCGACATAATAATAACTCAGGAACCCTGGGAAAATGGTTGGTGAGAGTTCAGGTGTGGCACTGATGTAATGGTTATGATATCTATTCCATATTGTGTCATTTTCTACAAATTCTAAGATGACTGGATGACTATCGATGTCCATGACTATTTGCTCTTCAGTGATCTGGAATTCACTAATGTGATAAATCCATTTGAGCAACATTTCATTAGCCATAAAATCTGGTTCTGGTGTGACAACTAGTGATCCGAAACCTGCTTTCACAGTGAGTGAGACATTCCATAGACAAGTAGCTTCCCACCCCCCATGGTGTTGACCTGAGTCGTTGAAATAAAAGCTGCCGGTCAAAATGATTTCTGGCTGGTTAACATAGATGAAGATCCCAGCTGCAACAAGGCTTGTGGTAAAAACTAGGGCAAAAGTCAATCCAACCAATGCTTTTGTTCTTCTTTCCATTTCAACCTCTATCCAGTGCAATCTAGGAATATTTCGTAATAGGACTCCGTTGCATAATATTCTACAGATTAGAACACAAGTTACATTCGTGCTTCAAGGAAGGAGACATCAAAATGAAAGCCTTGATTGTGTATGAAACCCAGCGCTTATGGTTAGGGTTTCGAGCAGAAGAAGATGTGCTCCATTGGAAATTCGAAGCCATTCTTTAAAAGTTGTTCTTTATGATTGGCGATGAATTGTGGGTCAATGTTCCATCGTTGGAGCGTTGTTATGGCGACTGGACCCTTAACCTGGATTCCTGTTTTGAAGTATTTGACAACAACATCACAGAATCCAGTATTGCATAATAGTCCAGCTACCTCATCCGCAGAGGGTGAAAACCAATTTGGACGTGGTTCCATTGTGACAAGGGAATGCATATCAGCTTCAATCATGAGTTTTTGGTGTTTGTTCTGTGGGTAGGGACTGAATTCACCATGAGCCATAAAGCTACCCTGTTTGAGAATTCGATGGAATTCCAGCAGCGCTTCCTTGAGTCCAGCTCGGTCTAGGTCACAGAATAAATCATTTGATATGAGGACATCTATGCTGGCGTCTTCTATCTCCTGCATTTTGCGTACATCCCCTTGCAATATTCTGACTCTATCTTGGTATCCCTCATCAGTGATTGATTCTTGTAACTTTTCGCGACCTCCCTTATAGGGACCCGAAAATAGGTCAAAAGCAATAATCTGACATCTTTCATGGATGTGTTCCATCAGAGGAATTGTCAATCCACCTCTACCGCATCCTACCTCTAATACCGTTACACCCTCTCGAAGAGGGAGGTGTTTTACCATGAAAGCTGCTAGCTTGTTATACCACCTTTTGAAAGCAGTGTCCAGTGCCTTCAATGTCTCCGCAATAATCATCGTCTGTCATCACGCCTTTTTACTAGTCATGTACTCTTCACTATGCAGGTTTTTCTTTAATAATTCAAATCAATTCAGTAATCAATATAGAACCGATTAAAATGAATTAGTATAGGAGGTTTATTCCGAAGCTCATGGATGTGGGCTAGCTTGATCTATCTAACCATTCACCTGTATTTATATACTGAATCTAATTTTTTGGCTAGTAGGGCCAAGATTTGATTTCTTACACTATTTGAGAACTCAACTAACTTGATAACCTCATGGAATGAACAAGAAATTAAGGTTAATTTTCAGGTTTGGGATGTATAAATGAAAGCCTTGATTGTGTTTGGAACCCGATTTGGAGCGACGGCAGGAACCTCGGAGGAAATTGCCAAGGTACTCCGTGCGGAAGGGTTTGACGTTCGAGTTGTGAATGCGAAGAAAGAGAAAATCAAAGATATCTCTGAGTACGAGTTGGTCATTGTGGGGAGTGGAATGAAGATTGGTCGTTGGACCAAGGAACCGGAGAAATTTTTGGACAAGTTTGCCTCTGAGTTAGCGAAAAAGAAGCTTGCTTTGTTTGTCTCGTCTGCTCCGCAAATCACTTATGAGCATCAAAATGATGAGGAGAAAAAAGAGTGGGCATGGAACAAGTATCTTGTTGAAAAAACCGAGAAGTATGGGTTGACTCCCATTGCGATGGCGATTTTTGGTGGCTGGGTGAACATGGAGACTATGGGCTGGCTGGACAAAAAAATGGGAAGGTTCCTCATTCCAGAACTTGAAGCTGCTGGGGTGAAAAACGAAAATGGGGTCTATGATACCCGTGACTGGGATGCCATTCGAGCCTGGGCAAAAGAGCTTGCACAAAAGGTTCGTGCATAATCGTCAGAATAATAACTACGAGAAGGGTTGTGAGTGTGAACAACAATGCGCATCCGATCGTTTCAGCCATCGGATACGGCTGCACTCATTGAAATATCGAAGCATACCTGGGGGGGTTATGATCAGCTCCCCTATGAATTAGATGAACTGCAAGCTAATCCCAATTCCTATCTATACGTGATGGAGTATAGGAATCGCATTGTGGCATTTGCCAATCTCAATGTTATCGACGGTGGGAAGACGGGCTGGTTGGAGCATATGCGTGTTCACTGGCGTTTCCGGAAACGGGGATTCGCTTGGACCATGACACAGAGACTTATCTCTGAAGCGGAGGCATTAGGCGTCAAACGAGTACGACTTGCCACCACCATGGAAAATGAGGCAACTCGACGGATTTCCAATCGTATCGGAATGCGTCAGATCCTTCAGATGAAGCTCTTTTGGAAGGGTAATTATCGAGGGATACGCTGGAACAATCGCTCTGTTCCTGTTATATCGTGTACATCTGATGAAGCTTACAAATTCCTAACGGCTCACCCGGCTCTTATCTCTGAAGGCGTCATCGTCTATGATTGGCATGCGTTTGATCTAACTGAAGAAATATTCTCATTGATTGGTGACCGATTCCAATTCTGGAAAACCAAAGGAAATGGCAAGGCAAGGGCTTTAGCCTTTGGCTATCGCCGTATCGTTCGCGATGCGCCTCTTTGGGTTTCAACAATTTATGCATTAAATACACCAGCTTTCTATTCAATTCTCTCATACCAGCTTCAAACCGCGAAGAACGAGCAAGCCCAGGGTGTGTTGTGTTTTCATTCTCTACCGTATCAAGCTGCCCATGAAATTCCCGGACTGAAACGAAGCACATTTTCCAGTACGCTAGTTGTGTTCGAAAAACATCGTCCCTTTCTCAACTCACGAGTATGATGGTCCTTTCCAATAAATAAAAAGGATGAATTTTCTATGGTACTTAGATACCTAATTGGAGATATGTTATGAATGGGTGATGAACAAACAGCCTCGACACTAACATTAGTTGCCGCAATTATTCAAATTATTATCAGCATATTATTCATCTTTCTTGGGATATTCCTATTCTCACTGTTTTTGCCATTAATGTATGAGCCTTTACTTTGGACTATCATCGGATGGTTGGCATTTTTCCCCTTGCTTCTATTTGGTATGTGGGGATTCTTTGGGCTGCTTGTATCAATATTGTGGTTTAATTGGCGACACAACCCCAGTGAACATAAAACTGGTTTAATCGCTTCAGGGATCCTCTCAATGCTTTTCCTTGGTGGGATTTCCGGAATCCTAGCATTAATTGCTGGAGCCATTACACCCTCGCCATCTGAGTATCCTAGTTATGAACCAGTACGAAAGCCAATGGTTCAACAGCTATTACGTTGCCCCATTTGCGGAGCTAATACTACTAGTGGCGATCGATTCTGCTGGCGATGTGGCGCTCAACTGTAAATAATTCAATAACTCAGTACTGATGCTGAATGCTTTCAGAATCGTAATGACTTTTTTACCCGAATTAGTATAGTTATCCCAGTAGAGTTACGGTAAGGATCAAAGTAGCAATGTTAATTGAGGAGTATGAGTTTGGCAAAATCGTCATTGATGGCGAAACGTATTATACCGATGTGTTGGTCTTTCCCGACCGAGTCCGTGACCAATGGTGGCGAAGAAAAGGACATGAACTAGGGATAGAAGATATTAAATGCGTCTTAGCTGCCCAACCAGAAGTACTCATCGTTGGTACTGGTTATACTGGAGCCCTTCGAATACCCGAAGAGACCCAACGACAATTAAGTAAACATCATATTCAACTTATTGTTAAGAAGACACAAGCAGCATGTTCGCTCTTCAATTCTATGATGCAAGCGAATCGAAATGTGGTATCCGCACTCCATCTTACTTGCTAACCTG